>CAYLYR010000092.1:0-8478 GCA_964387835.1 uncultured Melioribacter sp. | reverse complement strand
CGTTTTTGAATGTCTCAAAATATGTGTCGATTATCTCTTTGGCATGTGCGCGTGAAATGCCGAGCCGATTACTCAAACCGAAAACGCCGATTCCGTAAAGTATTCCGAAATTTACTTCCTTGGCTTTTCGACGCATGTCGGGAGTAACATCTTCCGGCGGTACTTCAAATACAAGCGCCGCCGTCCTTCGGTGAATATCCTCCCCTTGCTTAAAGGCTCCCGTAAGCGCCGGGTCTTTAGAAATCGCAGCCATAATTCTCAGTTCAACCTGACTGTAATCCGCACTGAGAATAACATGTGATTTATCCGTAGGAACAAATGCCTTGCGAATTTCCTTACCGAGTTCGGAGCGAATTGGAATGTTCTGCAGATTCGGGTCGATACTGGAAAGGCGTCCGGTTGAAGCAACGGTTTGGTTATATGTAGTGTGAATTCTTTGAGTTCTTTTATTTATCAATTTCGGTAAAGCGTCCGCATAAGTCGATTTCAACTTCGTAATTTGTCTGTATTCAAGAAGCAAATCAATTACCTCGTGTTTGCCTCTAAGTCTCTCCAACGATTTCGCATCCGTTGAGTAACCGGTTTTGGTTTTCTTTGATAAAGGCAGCTTCAATTTTTCAAAGAGCACTTCCTGCAGTTGTTTTGTCGAGTTTATGTTAAAAGTCGAGCCGGAAATTGAGTAGATTTGCTTTGTAAGTTCATCAATCTTAAGCTCAAGTTCTTTGCTGAACTCACGAAGACTATCAATGTCTATTTTTACTCCGTTTCTTTCCATCTCTTCAAGAACTTCAACAAGCGGAAACTCAATATCATAGGCTATTTGATGCAAGCCTTCGGTCTCGATTTTTTCGCTTAATGTTTTAAAAAGTCTGTAAGTGATATCGGCATCTTCGGCGGCATATTCCGAAAGTTTTTCAAGTTCAACGTCAAAGATTTTATCCGCATTTTTCTTCTTCCCTATTAAATCGGCAAGAGGAATAGTTTCGTAACCGAGATAAACTTTTGCAAGATTATCCATATTGTGTTTCTGGTCGGGATCGATGACGTAGCTCGCGAGCATTGTGTCGAAGTGGAAGTTTGCCACTCGTATTCCGTGAGATCTTAAAATAGCTATGTCAAATTTCCCATTCTGGCAAACTTTTTTGATTTTATCATTTTCAAAAACAGGGGAAAAGATTTCTCGGAATTCAGTAAGAGTAAGTCTATCCGATAAATCCGGCGAAAACAAATCCTCACTCTCGGTGAAAGGATTAACCGGAACGAAGAAAGCTTCACCTTCTTTTACAGCAAAAGACGCTCCGGCTAAATTGGCAGTGAGAGTGTCAAGTCCGTTCGTTTCCGTATCAAAAACAAAAATTTCTTCTTTTGAAAGTTTGTCGGCTAATTCTTTTGCGGACTTAACATTGTTAATTAGATGATATTCTTTTTTTATTTCAATCCGGTCTTCTTCCTCTTCAGGCGCTTCGTTCGGTTTGTCTTTTTCATATAACGAAAAGAGTCTGTTCCCGAAAGACTTAAATTCCAGCTCTTTAAATATTTCAAGGAGCTTGTCAAAATCGGGCTTGCCGAATTTAGCATGCTCAAAATCAAGATTCATCGGAACGTCGGTCTTTATTGTTGCAAGTTCTTTTGAAAGAAATGCATTCTCTTTATTTGCTAATAGTTTCTTCCGGACACCGGCTTTCTCAATTTTATCAATATTTTGATATATAGATTCTACGGTTCCGAATTGCTGAATTAGCGGCGTTGCTGTTTTCGGTCCTATTCCGGCAACTCCCGGAATATCGTCCGAAGCATCTCCTACAAGAGCAAGGTAATCAATCATAAAAATCGGTTCGAATCCGTATTTATTAATTGCGGCTTCTTTATCGATAAATTCCCATTTGTCGCCGGCTCTCCCCGGTCGGAGTATCTTAACTTTATCAGTAATAAGCTGAATATAATCTTTGTCCGGAGTTACGGCATATGACTCAAGTCCTTTATTTTCAGCAAGTTTAACGGCTGTCCCAATTAAATCGTCCGCTTCAAAGCCCGGCTCGATAAGAAGCGGAAAGTTAAACGCTTCAACAATTTCTTTTATTCTCGCTATTTGGGGAATTAGTTCTTCGGGCATTTCTTCACGTGAAGATTTATAATCCTTATATCTTTCGTGTCTGAACGTTTTTTCTTTTGAGTCGAACGCAATTACAAAATAGTCGGGTTTAGTATCGTTTAGTATTTTAAATATTTGTGATAAAAATCCGTAAACTGCGCTGGTGGGTTCTCCATTGGAATTAGATAGCGGGCGATTTATATATGCAAAATAAGCTTTGTAGGCAAGAGCCATTGTATCGACGATAACAAATAATTTTTTATCTCTCATTTTTTCTCATTATTTTTAGAGTAAATTTTGAACATAAAAGTAAGGAAATAAAACGAAAATGAAAATCAAACCTAATGTAATTCGAGTAAATATTTTACTTATTTTATTTTTCTTCGTCCTCTCTTCTTTTTCTCAAATTTTTGCACAAACCGGAGATACCCTCTGCATAGGGGAATGGAACGTTGAGAATCTTTTTGATACTGTTCACGACAAGGGGAAAAATGATAAAGAGTTTACACCGGCAAGTAAAAAAGAATGGACGGAGGCGAGACTAAACAAAAAGATTAAGCATTTAACATCTGTGCTTCAAAAGCTGAATGAAAATCGCGGACCTGATATATTCGGTTTTGAAGAAGTTGAACATGAAAATTTGCTGAGAAAAGTTATTTCAGGCATTGATAGAAACTACGGAATCGTTTATGCCGAATCTCCCGATTTCAGAGGGATAGACAACGGAATCATTTATGACAAGGATAAATTTAATCTTGACGGTTTCGACACTTTGCGGGTTGCTGTCGGCTCGCATAGAACTACACGCTATATTCTTTATGCAAGATTTATTACAAAATCCGGAGATACGCTTAATGTTTTTGATAATCATTGGCCATCGCGTTACGGGGGACAAGCACGCAGCGAACCGGGAAGAGTTTCAGCCGCACAAACATTAAGGACTTACTTATGCAGAAAAAATCTGCGGCGAAATATAATTATTATGGGAGATTTTAATGATGAGCCGGGCGATGCTTCGATTAAATATGTGTTGAGCGCTAAGTCGGGATTGAAGAAGGTAATAAAACCTACCGACTTTGTTAACCTTGCCTATCCGCTTTTTGCCGAAGGGGATGGAAGTTTAACTTACCGATGGGATTGGAATATGCTTGACCAAATAATTGTCTCGCAGAACTTAATATCCGGCGGAAAAATTATTTATGTGAAGAACTCTTTTCATATTATTCGTTTTCCGTTTATGGTTGTCCGGAAAGGTAAATATAAAGGAACTCCTTTCAGGACATTTGCCGGAAATCATTACCTCGGAGGTTACAGCGACCATTTTCCCGTAGCGGCAAAGTTTATTGTCAGATAGATTTGTTACTCGAGCGTCAAGTTTCCGGCAGCGTTCAGCGTTCAGTTTTCCTCTCCATCCGAAATTAAATTTCATTCGGAGAGGAATCTTTTCAATCCCAAATTACAAATTCTAAATTAAAATTCGTCATTGCGAGCGAACGAAGGGAGCGTGGCAATCTCCGGTGAATTCAGCTTAGGTTATTCATATTGGAGATTGCTTCGTCTTCCGATTTCATCGGAATTCTCGCAATGACGAAGGGGAAAAAATAAAAGGACTGTCATTGCGAAGCCCCGATAACAAATCGGGGCTGAAGCAATCTCCGGTGTATTTAGCTTGGTTATTCATATTGGAGATTGCTTCGTCATTCGGCTGTTGCCGGATTCCTCGCAATGACACGATAAACAACTTTACGAACTTTTAACTGAAAAGATTTCTCCTTTTACCTCGTTTCGGTAGAAATGACAACGGAATTCGGTTTTCGTCATTTTCACACATTGCAACATTCCATTATTTCAACCTCTCTGCCTCTTAACCTTGGATTCTTTAAACTTTTTTAACTTGTTAATAAAAACCATCAAGGATAAAACCAATATTGTTAATATCGAAAGGCCGATAAAAGTCCATTTTATCTGAGTCATTAACGAACCGAAATTAACTTCGGAAGAATAGAGTTGAGGGAAGTTACGTAATAGTCTCAGCGTGTTTAAATTTTCAAGATAGTCAAATATCATCCCGAGTAACGGGAGTAATGAGATATAGATGATTTTTGATTCATTGATTAATATATGTTTGAGTAAAAGGGCTGTTAATAAAATCAGTAGGAGTGAGTAAACTATTGGATAAACCATATCAACCTTTGAAACAACTACATAGTAAACTTCTCGACCGCGAGGTCCCATCTCATTAAATAAATTCTTTGCCTGCTCAATATTATAGCTAAATCTAACATCTAAAATTTTAACATTTGTCTCTGCAATGTTGTTTATTTTATTTTCATAATGAGGGAAAACCACGAGTATAAAAAGCAACTCAACTGTAAGTAACGAGAGTAAAATTTTTATACGTGAATATTTTTTTAATATGTTTGAAATTTCGGGCATTGCTTCTTGTAAAATAAAGTTTTCTCTATAGAACATATTTTAAAATTAGCTTGGTTGCAAATTACTCAAAATATTTTTTAGCCACTTCTCAATATGTGAAATTTTTGAGAAGAAAAATATTTTCTTTTGTTAGATAAGTTCTCATTCTTATATTTAAAAATCATTAACAAAGGAGAACCGATGAAATCAAAAGAACAAGTAATTAACGAATTAAGAGAAATCGGATTAATTAATATTGAAGATATTCATCTTAATTACAAGGTGCCTGCTCTTTATGAAAACGCAATCAGACGTAACGAAGGTGTTATCTCGGCTGCCGGTCCGTTAGTTGTAGAAACAGGACAGCATACCGGAAGAAGTCCTAACGATAAGTTTATCGTTAAGGATGAAACGACTGAGGAATTAGTTTGGTGGGGCGATGTAAACCGAGATATGAGTGAGGAAAACTTTGAAAAGCTTTTTGCTAAGGTAAGAGGTTATTTGCAAAGGAAAGAAATTTTTGTGCAGGATGTTTATGCCGGAACTGATAATAAGTACAGGCTGCCGGTAAGGATTATTACAAAGTATGCTTGGCAAAGTTTGTTTGCTCATAACCTGTTTGTTGTCCCTTCCGATGAGGAAAGAATGAATCATCATCCGGAATTTACAGTAATTGCGGTTCCTTCTTTTCATGCCGACCCTGGGGAAGATAATACGAATTCCCAAACTGCAGTAGTGGTAAACTTCAAAAAGAAGATAGTTCTTATTGCTGGAACTTCTTATGCCGGGGAAATTAAGAAATCTATTTTTACAGTAATGAATTTTTTCCTCCCGCAGAAAAATGTAATGCCGATGCACTGTTCGGCTAATATTGGAGAAAAAGGAGATGTCGCTGTTTTGTTTGGATTATCGGGGACGGGTAAAACAACTCTTTCTGCTGACCCAAAAAGAAGATTAATCGGTGATGACGAACATGGATGGAGCGATTCCGGCGTGTTTAATTTTGAAGGCGGTTGTTACGCAAAGGTAATTCGTCTTTCTCCGGAAGCGGAGCCGGAAATTTTTGCAACAACCAAAAAATTCGGAACAGTTCTGGAAAATGTAGTTCTTGAACCTTGGACGCGGGAGACGGATTTGGATAATGCTAAACTTACTGAGAACACTCGCGCTGCTTATCCTCTTAAATTTATTGATAATATCGAGCCTTCCGGAAAAGGGGGGCATGCAAAAAACATTGTAATGCTTACGGCTGATGCTTTCGGTGTGCTGCCTCCGATTTCCAAGTTGACGCCTGAACAGGCGATGTATCATTTTATTTCCGGTTATACGGCAAAAGTTGCAGGCACTGAAAAAGGAATTACCGAACCGGTTGCTACATTTAGCGCGTGTTTCGGTGCCCCATTTATGCCGATGCATCCTTCCGTTTATGCAAACTTACTTGGTGAAAAGATTAAGGAGCATGATGCAAAATGCTGGTTAATCAATACGGGATGGAACGGCGGTCCGTACGGAGTTGGCAAAAGGATGGAAATTAAATATACGAGAGCAATGTTAAATGAAGCTCTTGCCGGAAATCTTGATGATGTTGAAACAGTAGAAGACCCGATTTTCGGGTTGAATATTCCTATTGCCGTGGCGGGAGTACCAACTGAAATCCTTAATCCGCGAAATACTTGGAAAGATAAAAATGAATATGATGCGACTGCTAAAAAGTTAGCAAAAATGTTTATCGAAAACTTCAAGATTTTTGAAGAAGGAACTCCGGAAAATATATTACTCGCAGCTCCGAAAATTTAATCATATTATATAGAACGGCTAAAGCCCTTTTGAGCAAGCCTCTTAAGGGCTTTTTTATTTCCCCTCTAAAATTTTTCCATCCTTCATCATAACGATTCCGGAACCAATCTTTTTTAATTCCGAATTGTGGGTAACAATAAGTAATGTAAGACCGTATTTTTCTCGAAGATTCACGAGCATATTTTCAATTATTTTGCTTGTGTCCGAATCAAGATTACCTGTCGGTTCATCGGCAAAAAGGATCTTAGGGTTGTTAGCCAAAGCTCTTGCAATGGCTACTCGCTGTTGCTCTCCGCCGGAAAGTTCAGCCGGTTTATGTGAAACCCTATCTTCAAGATTTACTTCTTTAAGTAAATCTTTTGCTTTTCTAATTGCTTTGGAGAATGAAATATTTTGGACGAGCATAGGTAATGCTACATTTTCTTCAGCAGTAAATTCCGGTAAAAGATAATGAAATTGAAAAACGAAACCTATATTTTTATTTCTGAAAATAGAAATTTCCTCATCCGTTTTTTCAAACAAATTTGTTCCTTCATACCAAACCTTTCCCTTGTCCGGCGTGTCAAGTCCGCTTAAAATATGGAGAAAAGTGCTTTTACCGGCGCCGGAAGCTCCTACTATAACAGTTGTCTCACCCTCGTTTAATCCAAGTGAAACTCCTCGTAAAACTTCAATTGTTTTTTCATCAGTATGATAAGTTTTAAAAATATTTTCACATCGTAAAATTATTGACATTTTATTCCCATTTTATTGCTTCGATAATATTGGTTTTTGCAGCTACAATTGAAGGGTAAAGAGCAGCCGTAAAAGATAGAAAAATCGCCATAAAAGTTATGGCAAGAATATCGGTGAAATAGAGCTTTACCGGAAGTGCATCGATAATGAACTTTGTCGCATCCAAAGAATAAATATGAAAATAATATTGTGCGAAATAAATAGCAATACCGATTATGAATCCCAACAATGCTCCCTTCAAGCCGGTTAGTAATCCTTCAATTAAAAAGATTTTTCTTATCCCTTTTTGCGGAATGCCGAATGAGCGCATTACTCCAATATCCTTTTGTTTAATTGTAACCGACATTGTAAGAGAACTTAAAATATTGAATGACGCAATAGCAATGATTAAGCTGAGAAGTAAATAGGCGCTCCATCTCTCAATCTGCATAACAGTAAGTAATTGTTTATGAGAATCTTCCCAATCGCTTATGTTTATTGAGGGAAAATGTTCTTTTAAAATTTCCGATTTTAATCTCTTGGCGTCTCTGAAATTTTTCATAAAAACGGAAATTCCCGCAAGGCGGTTCTTCTTTGAAAAAAGTGGTTTTGTCATATTTAAAGGCATGAAAACAAAGTCGGAATTAAGCCGATTATTACGTGTGCTGAAAATTGATGTTACAACCGGTTTTATAACTCTCGGAGAAAGAAATGTAACAGCCGATTTTTCCAGATTCTGGAAGCTGGTTATTGCAAGTGTATCGCCGAGACGAACATTTAATTTTACCGCAGAGTAGAGGGAAATCATGATGGAATTTTTATTGTGCATGTTTCGGGCGGTTTCTGAAAACTTATTTAGCCTGAACTTTTGCGAGAAGAAATAATCATTTTCGACGCCTATTAAATTAATTATTTCAAAACTGCTATTATTGCCTAAAATTACTTTCCCGCGTGAAAAGAGGTAGGAAGATTCTACTTTTTCATTCTTCCTTAAAAACTCTTTGATTCGGGTTATCTCTGTTTTACTCGGAGGACTTGTAAAATTAATCTGAAGATGAGGCTCCGCCTCGAGCATCATTTTTTTTGCAAGTTCCCCAAAACCGTTGAAAACCGATAGAACAACAATCAGAGCCGCAACTCCAAGACTAACACCCCAAACGGAAATCTTGGATATTACGGTGATGAAATTTAGTCTCCGCTTGGATTTCATATACCTTTTGGCAACAAAATATTCAAACATTATTCGTTCCTCATTGCGCTAATCGGAGTTATTTTTGAAGCGAATTTACTTGGAATCCAAGCAGCTAACAAACCGACTAAAAGTGTTCCAAGGGCAACAAGCATGTAATAATAGGGGGATAATGCGATTTTAAGATTGTCGATAAAATAAATTTCTCCAGGCAGCGTTACTACTGAAAATTTATTTTGAATTACAGAAATAACAAATGATAAAAACAGCC
>CAYLYR010000091.1:0-8673 GCA_964387835.1 uncultured Melioribacter sp. | reverse complement strand
TGCATTCATCGAATCCTCAAGATCAAGTAGAATGTCGTCCGCTTTTTCCAAGCCGACCGCAATTCTAACTCCTCCGGCGTGCAATCCGTAATCGCCGAGCTGCTCTGTAGGGACGACGGAGTGAGTCATCGAAGCCGGGTGCTCGATTAACGTTCTTGTATTTCCCAGACTGACGGCGAGCGTCATTGTGTAAGCATTCTGCGCAATGTAATTCATAAAATTGCGCCCGAGTTCCTTAGAATCGTCCAAAGTTTTTCCTTTCAGGACAAAGTAAACAAGATGTCCGGGGGCGAACTCGCCATCAAAATTCCGCATCTGTTTTTGGGCTAATTCGTAATGCCTAAAAGAAGGCAACCCGGGATAATTAACAAAATCAACCTTCGGATGATTTTCGAGATACTCGGCAATTTTCCGTGCGCTTTCAATTGCTTTTCGCTGACGCAAAGCTACTGTCGGTAAACCGTATGTTAAAATAGACCACGCATTTCTCGGACTTAGCACCGCGCCGAAATCCTTTCTATAAAGAAGCAGTCTGTCTCTGAATTGATTCCTTCCGATAACTACTCCTCCAATGTCTGTACCGAAACCGCCTATTCCTTTCGTTAACGAATGCACCGTAAAATCCGCGCCGAGTTCAATAGGGCGTTGGCAATATGGCGTACTGAAAGTATTATCGACAACGATTTGAATCTTTTCGGATTCCTCCCGATTTTTATTCAGCTCATCAACTATCTTGCGGATAGCTCCAATATCAATTATATCAAGATTGGGATTTGCAGGAGTTTCAAAATAAATTACTCTTGTTTTTTCATTAGCCGCTTTTAATATCTCATCGTGGTTTGTTAAATCTATTTGCCGAACGGCAATGTTGTAACGAGGATACCAATTTTTAAGCAAGGATATTGTACAGCCGTAAAGTGTTTTATGCGAAATTATCTCTTCTCCCGATTTCACCAAAATTCCCAGCACTCCCGAAATTGCCGACATTCCGCTGGCGAACGCTACCGCCATTTCCCCTTTTTCCACAATAGCAAGGTTTTCCTCAAGCATATCTTTGTTAGGCTCGCCAAGTCTGTCGTAAATATAAATCGGCGTTTCCCCTTCGTGTTTCGAGCTTTCGCCCCAGTTTACAAATCCGAGCGCTCCGCGTTCTACGGAATCCAATCTGAACGTAGTTGAAGATGAAATCGGCGCGGTTACGTGATGCGAATAATCCCATTTATTAGAAACATCCTTGCCGTATAATAAATTTGTTTCGGTTGAATACTTTGAAATTTTTTCTTGAGACATTTTTCCTCCGGTAAATAGAGTTTAATAATATTCCGTTATGTTTTACTAATAATATAACTCAAAACAAGAATAATACAAAATCCGAAAAGCGGAATGCATACGGGGACAAAAAAAGCCGCAAAATCAAAATTGACTTTACGGCTTTAATTTAATGGAGGCGAAATGATTTATTCGTTAAATAAAACGTCTTTACTCATTTCTTCGATAACAACTTTATGTTTTTCTCCGATTCGTAAATCCAATCGCTTATGATTTTCAGTATCGAAAATATCTTTTCCATCTTCAACCATAACAATTTTTATTAAGTTGTACTTTGAAAGTTCGGAAAACAAATCGTCAAAATCCAGCAGGTAGATTTCAGTCATACAATCTCTGTGATTTACTACCGCGCCTCTTTTTGTCTTAGGTAAAAATTCAGTATATAATTTTCCGGCAACGGCGATTTTTAAGACCATAGCTTTGAATGGCAGCAGTATTCTGTTTCCGTAACACAATCCGTGCGATTCGTTCTTTAATGTTTCTTCTAATGTTTTCATTTATCCTCTCCCGTAGAAAAATACGAACCAAACCAGCGTAAATACCGGCACTAAAATTATTAGGGAATATTTAACAATATACGCAAAGAAACTCGGCATCTTTACACCGGCACTTTCCGTAATCGACTTAACCATAAAGTTAGGTCCATTTCCAATATATGTTAACGACCCGAAGAACACAGCGCCGACCGAAATTGCTTCGAGGTAAAGAGCGTGGTTTTCTTGGAAGAATTTAACATCCTTAATTAAATCGGGATTAAGACCGAACTTACCGAATGCGGCGCTGAAAAAGTTAACGTACGTCGGAGTGTTATCCAAAACTCCTGAAAGAGCGCCAGTTGTCCAATAGAATATTCCCGCGTTTAATTGACTACCGTATGCATGTGCTTCATGTGCAATCAGCTGCAGTGCAGGCACCATTGTCCAGAAAATTCCGATAAAGAGATAAGCGACTTCCAAAATCGGAGCCCATTCAAATTCGTTTCCTTTCAGAGCTTCCTTATCTGCATAACGATAGGACAGGTAAACAACCGCGAACATAATTATTTCACGAATTCCGATTGGGAACGGCATTAAATCCGGCACCCAAGGAAGAACGTTAGGATCAATAAATACCGATATAAGAATAATAACTAAAAACCAAATATTTTTTAATCCGACGATTTCCACTTTTCCGGTATATTCTTGTGATGCTTCACTCACATCTTTATTCCTAACATCAAACATGTAGAAAATAAGTAAAAGGAGTAAAACAGTCGGCAGCCAAATTATCCAAACGTGATCGATTACCCAGAAGAAATCAACCCCTTTCAAAAATCCCATAAACAAAGGAGGATCGCCAATCGGAGTTAATGCTCCGCCGATATTACTGATTAAAAAGATAAAGAAAATGATTTGATAAGGCTTTACTCTTCCTTTATTTACTCTTAAGAAAGGACGAATCAAAACCATTGAAGCTCCGGTAGTTCCGATAATGTTAGCCAAAATTGCTCCGATAAAGAGTAGAATAACATTTAGCATCGGAGTGGATTTTTTATCAATTTTGATATAAATACCTCCGGAGGCGACAAATAGTGAAGAAAGTAAAGCAATAAAAGAAAAATACTCGGCGGTAGTATGCAGCAGACTATGAAAGTTGTGCAGAACAACCAAATAATAAAGTACAACAACAATTCCGAGTGTAACGGCAATCAAAGGATAATATTTTTCCCAGAAATGCTCATAAAAAAGCGGACCGGTTGCAATCATTCCTAACAAAATAATGAAAGGTAAAACCATATAACCGGATGGTAAAGCGTGTTCGGACTCTTCGCCTACAGTCGCTTCGGCTTGGTGCTCAACAACTTGCTCTTGTTTGTTCACTTCCGTCTTGCCGGCTTCCTGTGCGAAAACTTTTGTCTCCGTAAAGGAAGCGACAACAAAGAAAAGCAATGCAAGCATGAATAATTTTTTCATTTCAGTTCCTTAATTATTTATTATGGTGTATTTCTGTAAATCAATCTCGGGAAAGGAATAGCTTCCCTTAAGTGTTCAATTCCGCAAATCCAAGCTACAGTCCGTTCAAGTCCTAATCCGAAACCGCTGTGAGGAACAGAACCGTAGCGTCTTAAATCAAGGTACCACCGGAAAAAGTCCATAGGTAAATTATGTTCTTTTATTCTCGAAACAAGAGTATCGTAATCATCTTCGCGCTGACTTCCGCCGATAATTTCACCGTAACCTTCCGGGGCAAGCACATCAACGGCAAGCGCAAGTTTTTCATTTTCCGGATCACGCTTCATATAAAAAGCTTTTACTTCCGCAGGATAACGATGCACCATAACAGGTCTATCGAATTGATTGGAAATCGCAGCCTCATCGGGCGCTCCGAAATCATCTCCCCACTCAAAATCACGCCCTGCTTCATGTAATATTTTCACCGCTTCGTCGTAGGAAATTCTCGGAAAAGGCCGAACCACAGATTCAAGTTTTGAAGTATCTCTTTCCAGAATTTTCAGTTCTTCCATTCTATCTTCAAGAACAGTCTGGACAATATATTCTAAAAATTCCTCAGCCAAATCCATATCGTCATTCAAATCGTAAAAAGCCATTTCCGGTTCAACCATCCAAAACTCGGTTAAATGTCTTCTTGTTTTAGATTTTTCCGCGCGGAACGTCGGTCCGAATGTGTAAACTTTTCCAAACGCCATTGCTCCGGCTTCGGCATAAAGCTGACTCGATTGGGTTAAGTATGCTTTGCCCAAATCGAAATACGGAGTTTCAAATAGAGTGGAAGTCCCCTCGCTTGCGTTGGGAGTAATTATCGGTCCGTCGAAAAGTGTGAAATCACGCTGATCAAAAAAATCCCGGATTGCTTTAACAATGCGATGTCGAATTTTGAGGATTGCATATTGCTTGCGGGAGCGTACCCAAAGGTGACGGTGATCTATCAAAAATTCAACGCCATGCTCTTTGGGGGTAATCGGATAATTTTCAGAATTACCGATTACCTTCAAATCTACGGCATCCATTTCATATCCGCCAATTGCACGCGGCTCTTCTTTAATTTTTCCGGTAATTTCAAAAGAAGTTTCCTGCCCCATGTGATCGGCAAGCTCAAAAACCTCGGGAGTAACATTCCCCTTAAAAACCACACATTGCAAATAACCCGTTCCGTCTCGTAAAATTAAAAATTTCACTTTGCCGCTTGAACGTTTGTTAAATAACCAGCCTTTTAACGTTACGGTTTCACCCACATGATTTTTTAAATCCTTTATGTAAACCATATCATCCTTAACATTTTTAAATTTTAAAGGACAAAGATATTTACTCTTGGGAATAATATCAAAGTAAATATGATGAAAAGGTATTTTTTTTTACTTTCAATAAAATAATCGGGATTTTAACAACAATTTTCTCCGACAGCGGAACGTTGGACGAGGAGAAGAAAGATAAAAGTAAAAAGATGAATATGCGGATATGAATGACGACTGAAAGGCTTTTAATTTAGAATTGGTTTACTGTACACTATACGCTGATTTTCTCTTTCATTGCGGGGAATGGAGCGAAGTGTAGCGACAAAACAATCTCCCGGATAAAATACTTTTCATGAATATGCCAAAGATGGCTCCATTTCGTTCACAATAACTGAATTACTGACCGCCGTATGCTGACCGCTGGACGACGTACGCTTTTTATTCTGCTTTGTCAGTCGGGACAAAACTAAGTTTTTAGCGAGGGGGAAATCGTTGATACTCCGTTTTGAAAAAATTTGAAAAAGAACGAATAAATATTATCTTTCATAATATGATTTTTACGGAATGATGTTGACTAACTTCTCTAATTAAAATTATCTGTTTGATGCATGATTACAAAATAATATTTTCCAGACACGCCAAGCGAAGAATAAAATTATTTAATATCTCCTCCGGTGATGTGGAAAAGTTGTTGAATAATACTTTACTGAAAGAAGGAAAACAAGAAATAGTGCAATCTTTAATAGGTTACTATTACCCTATTAAAATTGTTGTTATAAAAGAAAATGAAACAATAACTGTAATTACAGCATATCCTTTAAAGAAAAGGAGGAAAGAATGAAAGTTTATTATGATAATAAAGTAGATGCTCTTTACTTAAAGTTTAACAATAAAAATCCCGATGGAGCAGTAGAAATTTCCGATGGATTAAACATAGATACAACTTCAGATGATAAAATTGTAGGGATTGAAATCTTAGATGCCTCAAAAAGAATTGATATTAAGACATTCCTTTCCTATTCATTGGAATTAGACGAGAAAAAATCTCCGTTTTCGTTTCGCAGTTTACCGTAAATAAATCTGTGAGCTGCAAGCTGATTGCTGGGAACTAACTTTCTCTGTCATTACAAATGAAACGAAGCGTAGTGAAAAATATAAAAATTTAAATTTGAACTGAATTTAGTTTTAAAATTTGTCGCCTTCTTATAATTCGGGGTCCTCGGAACAACAAAAATATTCACAAGTAAAAAAAATTCCGTCATTGAGAGAAATGAAGCGACAAAGCAATCTCCGTTACCAAAAACAATCGTTGAAAATTCATGAGATTGCTTCCCCCGATAAATCGGGGGTCGCAATGAATAAAAAATTTGCAACAAAAATTATTTCATCAAAATCATTTTCTTAGAAGCGGAGAATTCACCCGCTTTTAATGTGTAAAAATAAATTCCGCTTGGTAAATTGTCCGGAGTGAACCTTACAGAGTAATTTCCCGGCGCTTGTTTTCGATTTACAAGTGTTGTAATTTCTCTACCGAGAACGTCGTAAATTTTTAATTCCACAGACTGTTCCGATGCAAAATTTTGTGCCCCAACAGCGGGTATCGAATATTGAATCGTTGTCGTACCGTTTCCGCCGGCTCCTTTGGAAAACGGATTCGGATAGTTCTGCGATAATGAAAATTTATTCGGGACGTTTTCATCCTCAACACCTGTAGTTCCCAAAATATCTTTAAGAATTAAATTGTTCGGGTCCATCTCAACCGAAACTGGATAACTGCTAACATCAATGGGGAAACTCTGACTTATCGCATCGTTAAAAACCGTAACCAAAGTATCTCCGTTAAGCATATTAATCTTTAGTTGAATCGGCATAGTAAAAAACCGCGGCGATGTATTTGTATTTTGATTAATCGTAACAACAGCCTGATAACTTCCCCCTCCCAAATCTACTCTTTTAAAATCAACTCGGTATTTAGGGTAATTCTCACCGTAAATCCATTCATTAAAAAAGTAAGTTAAGTCAGTACCCGAAACTGCGCTTGCAACAGCGGCAAACTGGTCGGTTGTTGCGGAATTATAAGCATAACGCGGATCGTTAAGATAAGATTGCAGAATCTGAAAAAATGTTGAATCACCTACAATTCCTCTCAGCATGTGAATAACCACAGCGCCTTTTGCGTAACTTCTGGCATAATTAAAAATACTGTTAACGTTTGAAATATCCTGAACATAAATGGGTCCGTTGGCGTATTTAGCTGTTGACATATAAGATGCAATTCTATCGTTATAAGCGCCGTTTCCGTAAACATGACCTAACCATAAAGCTTCCGTATAAGTTGCAAAGCCTTCATTCAGCCAAATGTCCTGCCACGTAGCGCAGGTTACCTTGTCGCCAAACCACTGGTGAGCAAGCTCGTGAGCAATAATTGTTTCGCCGTAAGCGCCGATTGAGGTACATGTTTGGTGTTCCATTCCGCCGCTCCAGCCGAATTCCGCATGCCCGTATTTTTCATCGAAATAAGGATACAATCCGTAAATATCTTTATAATATTCCAACATATTTACGGTTTTGTTTAATCTCGCTTCTCTCGTTGAATTTAAGTTTTCCGGATAATTAAAATGTCTTACTATCATCGAATCTCCCCCTTCGACGTAGTAATTGTCGTATTCGGCGTAGTTGGTCATCGCGAGAGAGATTAAATATTGCGCAATCGGATGATGTTCCTTCCAATGAAATGTTTTTGTTCCGTCGCCGTTATTAATTACACTCAATAATGTTCCGTTGGATACGGTGTAAAACATCGAATCGGCAGTAACAATTACATCGCACGAATCGACTTTGTCCGCAGGAGAATCCTTTCCCGGGAACCAATCACTCGCGCCGTAAGGTTCGCTTAAGGTCCAAATAATCGGATGTCCGGCGTGAGAAGAAAACTCAAAGCTGCCGAATCCGGAACTGCCCGGAACTCCATGATAATAAACGGTTACTTCAAATAACTCGCCTATATTATAAGCTCTATCCAAAGTGAGATTAATCTTTGCGTTTGAGTGTGTAAAATTTAATCTGCCGGAAGGAGCTACAATAGAATCGACTGTTAGAGCGTTTTGCAAATCATAAAATACTGTGGTTAAATTATCCTGCAAGCTTCTTGCATCAATCGTTACTGCGCCCGAAATTTGTTGAGGAGAATAACTGATGTTCAAATCGAGTTTATAATAAGTAACATCAATTGTTTGATCCCCGGGATAGTAAAGTTTTCCCATTGATTTCATCTGCTTAAACGCCCTTACTTTTGCAGGCTGACACCCTTTTTCGGCCGGCTGTGCAAATAAACCTACGGTAAAAAATAAAATTAAAATTGTTAAGATACGCTTCATGGTAACTCCTGTTTTATAAATTCTTTTTCGGTTGTGAACAGAGTTCAATTAAAATCCCCAATGTCGATTTGGGATGAAGGAATGCAATATCCAAATTTTCCGCTCCGCCGCGGGGTTCCTTATCAATAAGATTCAGCCCGTGTTCCTCCGCAAAATTCAGAGCTGTTTTTACATCATTTACGTTAAACGCAATGTGGTGGACGCCTTCCCCCTTTTTCTCAATAAATTTGGCAACGGGACTATCATCGGATGTAGCTTCAAGCAATTCCAATTTAGTTTCCCCTACCTTAAAAAAGGCGGTTCGAACTTTTTGTTCCTCAACTTCCTCGATTGAGTAACACTTTAATCCGAATACCGACTCAAAGAGATGTGTTGCATCTTCAAGGTTTTTAACTGCAATTCCGATATGTTCGATATGAGATATTTCCATATTGCCTTACTTTTTTATTTGTAAATATAATTTAATTCTTTAGAAATTCTGAGCAAAATAATAAGGGAGTAAACAGATTTCCCCCATGCCTCAAAAAAACAGTCTTCTCCCGTTATTCCAAATTTGCTCTAAATAAGAATTTTATCAATTAATTTTCGATTTTAGGAAAACTTATTGCTTGACAAAATCAGAGCAAAACTATATTTTTAAAATCTCAATTTTATTGTTCTTTAATGATTTATAAAGAGAATATATTCCGCGTTAGCTCAATGGTAGAGCATTCGGCTGTTAACCGAAGGGTTGTA
>CAYLYR010000090.1:0-8799 GCA_964387835.1 uncultured Melioribacter sp. | reverse complement strand
AAATCGCTACTATCTTGTGACTTTCATAATTCATCCAATAGAACGATTAGGAATATTTCTCAATCTCGGAATTAATTCTGTCGAAAGTATTAATCAGCTCGGATGTTTCGGAAATACTAAAAAAGCCGCTATTGCCTAATGATGATAAAACATCGGAATTAATTTCATTCCCCAAGCCTATTGTGTAAACTCGCTTTCCGGTTACCGCATTCAAAGCCGCATCTAATGTGTGTGAGCCTTGGGTATCTGTTCCGTCGGTAAAAAGAACCATTGCTCCGGTTACGATGCTATCCGGCACAAAAGTCTGGTCCCAGTGATTCGCGCCGGTTATCGTCGCGCCGTACAAATCCGTACTCGGCTCACCGACTGTTATTGAATTAATCGCAGTTGTCAGCGCATTTACATTAGTAGTAAAGTCCTGAAGTAAAACCGTGGACTCCGAAAAAACATAAACCGCAACTTGATGATGTGAATCGACCACATTATTTATAAAATTTAATGCGGCGTTTTTTATATCGGGAATCTCATCGCGCAGACTTGTACTGTTATCAAGCATTAAAACTATTTTAACTACATATTTATTAGCAAGATACTGCTGAAACAAAACATACGATTCGGATTGCGAAAGAACCTGACCGTCTTCATAAATTTCTAATTTATCTAAGTTCAAGTCGGGAATCGGAAAACCCTTATCATCAACAACTTCAAAAAGTAATTTCACATAGTTGGGAGTTTCCGTTTTTGTACCGTGATCAATAAATGAATATCCTTCGCCGCTTCCTCCTAAGGACTTAGTGGTAAAATGCCAAATCGGACTTTCCGCCGCTGTGCCGTCCGAACGAAAACCGACGACTTTCCAAAAGTACGTTGTATTGTAATTTAACCCCGGTTTAACGAGCGCATTTGATGTTATTCCGGAAGCAATGCGAATTGTAGGAGGAGAAACTTGGGAAAAGTAAACATCGTATTTTGCAAATCCGGAAGATTTCCAACTTAAAGAAACAACTACAGGCTGATTTGCAGCGCCGGAAGCGGGAACGGGATTACTAAAAAATTCATTTGAATCGCCCCCGCCGTTATCGGTATTAGGTCCGGTTAACGAGCAGCCCGCAAGTAAACCGAGGATAAGAATTATCAAAGAGAATTTATTTTGTGTTATATGTTTTAAAGCTCCAACCATTTATCGCATCCCGATTAAGATAAAATTTAACTTTTTAATTTAAGAATTATCCGCAAAATTATCAGAAATAACTCTTGCCGTTTTTTTCTTGAATTTTTCTTCGTTAGTTGAAAAGCATGTAGGGAAAGCCGAAGAATATTTGAACGTAGATTCAAATAACTTATTCCGTAATAACATCGAACTCCATGAAATCTCAACTAAAAATATTTTCACCTATTTTACATTCAAGGCATTTATTTTTAGAGCAATAACTTCGGTAAAGGTCTAACATGCCCTGTACATAAACCGTTCTGTGCGTAAGATTTTTCAAACCGATAACATTTGCTATATCATCAACAAGTGAATATTCACTCTTCTGAGTGTATAGATTATATAATTTCAGAACTTTTCTGAGGTGATCCGCTAAGCCGAATATTTGGAAATATAATGCGAGAATAGGAAGAACAACATTTACAATAATCTCATCGGCGCGAGAAACGCCTACGAAATAATGTATCTCCGTCTTGGCTTTCTTATAAAAGGTGTAGTGATTTTTCCAAAAGCCGAATGACTTAACAATGAAAGCGCTACGAATTTTTTTCATTACTTCATTCAAAGAAGTATCGGAACCGATTAAGTTGATTAAAGAAGATAGTAAATTTTCCGTAATTATTTTTTTTATGAAAAAACTTCCCGCTGCAATTCTAATTGTAGGAAAATTCTGCGGACGCATCTTGAAAAACTGCCAGTCGGTTTCGTCAAGATATTCGCTGTCGTAAAGCCCGTTAAGTTCCTTCCAGTGTATCGCCAGTTTATTTTGATATTCTTTAGTCTCTTCTTCTTCGGTTTCGGTCGGTCCCTCAAAAAGTCCGCTTACCCTGAATAGGACAGATTGAATCTTTAGAATAAAATCATTCTCGATTCCTATTCTCTTTAAAAAATCAAGATTAGCCAACTCTGCAAGCTGCTTCATCGAATTTTTATTTTTTGTGTAGCCTAACGCTTCAAAAAGGTACTCGTAAAAAAGCTGCTCCCAAAGGCTTTTCTTAGTAAAATCTTCGCGCTTAAAATTTTTGTTCTCATACTCCGGAGGCAAATTATAATTTACTTTCGGTTCATTCAAAAGATTTTCATCCAAATATTTAAGTTCAAGCAGTCGATGGAAAAATCTGTTCATCTTCTTCTTGAATCTTTCCATTCCCAATTCGGCAACAAATTTTTCGCGGACAAAGTAATCTACGCTTTCCGTCTGCCCGGCACATTTTAAGCGGGATTTCATCTTCGGTTCGGTAAGCTCTTGATTACGCAAAGCGTTTAAATAATCTTCGGAAATAAAATCCTTCAGCGTTAAACAAGGAATTTTCCGCCCCCCTTTGGAATATGCGTAAGGATATTTATGTTTATTATTAAACACCACATGAAGAATAACATGATTGTAATGACTGTTTATATTATGTCCGTGCTGTTTCCACCCCGAATAATCAAGGTCTATTTCAACATCACCGACCAATATAATATTTCCTATTCTAATTTTTGCATTCTTGAAATCGGGACCGGAGTTTTCCGAATTTTCCTCGCCAGGGAAAAGAACTTCAATCTCACGACCGTCGAGAGTTCGAAGTTTTTCATTAAACTCTTGTTTCAGCCAAAGTTCATAGAGAGGTTTTTCATATATTTTTTCTTTTTCGCCCATCTTTTATTTCCGGCAAATCCGCAACTTGTTTATTGAGCAACTCAATTTTGTTCCTCGTTTTTTCAGCGAATAATTTTGTACTCCCCAAATATATTAAACCTCTGCTTATATTAATAATAAAATTATTTTTCTTTGCCGATGAAAAAACTTTTACCGTTTCTTCCAAGCTCCCACCTTGCGCCCCGACACCCGGAAGCAAAACTATTGCATCTCCGAGCAATTCGAGATTTGCTTGTAACTCATCTAATTTTGTTGCCCCGAAAACAAAGCCGATATTTTTTCCCCAATCACTACATTTTTCAATTATTTCCTGATATAAAAATTTTCCGTTATCTAATTTAAGTTTTTCAAAATCTTCAGCTCCGGAATTACTTGTAAGCGCAAGGACAAAATTTATTTTATCTTCGTGTTTAATAAACGGAGCAGCAGAATCAAAACCCATTAACGGGTTAATAGTAGCCGCATCAAAACCGTAAAAATCGAAAAGCGTTCGTGCGTACTTCTCGGCAGTGTTACCGATGTCGCCTCTTTTTGCATCTCCTATAATTGGGATTTCATCGGGAATAAGACGAATGGTTTCATGCAGAGCATTCACGCCCTCACTCCCCAATTCTTCGTAAAATGCTAAATTAATTTTGTAAGCGGCGGCGGCATTTTTTGTAGCTTCAATTATTTCACTATTGAACTCAACCACCGGATTTTTCTTTTTCAATAAAAATTCGGGAATCTTCTTAATATCCGTATCAAGTCCCACACAAATATGTTTCCCTTTTGAAAAACTATTCTGAAATTTTTCGGAAGCCGTCATTTAAGTATGTTCCTTTTTATCTTTATAAAAACTCATTACGATTGCAATCATGCTTACATTCACAATCAGCGCCGTTCCTCCGTAACTCATAAAAGGCAGCGGTATCCCGATAACGGGCGCAAGCCCAATGTTCATCCCGATATTAATAAAAAAATGGACAAGCAATGTTGTAAGAAAACCAATCGTTACAAGTCCGGCAAAGGAATCTTTTTGTTTAAGCGCGATTCTTAACAGACGAAAAAACAAAACGGAAAATAGTGAAATAACAATCAGTGAACCTATAAAACCGAACTCCTCTCCAATTACGGAAAAAATAAAATCCGTCCATTGCTCCGGAATAAAACGCAGCTGAGTTTGAGTGCCGTGCAGAAAACCTTTCCCTAATATTCCTCCGGAACCTACCGCCGTTTGGGCTTGAATTGCATTGTAGCCCGAACCGTAGGGATCAGAAAGCGGATTCAGAAACGTAAGTATTCTTTTTTGCTGATGCGGTTTTAACAGCTTTACGCCTAAATCGAAGAGGAAAATCGAAGCCAAGTTAATAATGAATATTGTAAGGCTTAAAAAAATATCTTTCTTAAAAAGAAAAAGTAGGACAATCAGTGCAAGAAAACCGAAAACCGCTGTAATTGTTCCGAAAAAGGATAAGAAAACAATTACCGCCGGAGACAAAATTACAAACAATCCGAACAAATCGATGCCCGCCCAAAAAAGCAGTGAAAGAATAATCACAATATAAACAATAGCCGTTCCCATATCAGGCTCGGATAAGATTAACAATACAGGCAAAAGTCCGAAAAATAACGCAATTGCTAAATCTCTTAAATTATCCAATCTAACATTACTCCGCGAAAGCCAATAGGCAAGCATAAAAATTGTGCCTATTTTTCCAACTTCGGAAGGCTGAAAGCCAATAGGTCCGATGCTTAACCAGCTTTGAGCGCCATAAACGGTATGACCCGAAACCAAAACCATAAAAAGAAGAAACAAAATCAATATATATACCGGAATAGATAACAATTTAAAATAATTTGCACGTACAAAATATATAAGGAAAAACACGGGGACTGAGATAAAAGCAAAAGTAAGCTGTTTATAAAAATTTGTGTTTGCCGTATTTTCCGTAGCGCTGTAAATTGCAATTAGCCCGATTGCAATCAGCAGCAACATCGAGCCGAAAAGCCAATAATCAAATTTATCCGAGATTTTATATTTGATTTTCATTTTTGCGCCGAATTTCTTTTGTGCAATAAATTTCGCAAATAAGCTCTAATTACCCTGTGCGCTACCGGAGCGGCGTATGTTGAGCCGTATCCCACATTTTCTATTACTACAGCAACGGCGATTTTCGGATTATCGGCAGGAGCATAGGCAATGAATATCGCATGGTTTTTTCCGTGAGAATTTTGAGAAGTTCCGGTTTTTCCCGCAATCGGAATATCCGCATCCTTAATATTCGTAGCGGTTCCTTCTCCGTTAACCACTTCAAACATTCCCTTTTTAACGACAGCCAAATTCTTTTCGTTTAACTTAACTTTTACACTATCGAATGTGAATTTATGAAATGAATTTGTCCGATTATCAATAAAACCTTTTGCAAGATGAGGTACAATCGTTTTACCGTTATTTGCCAACAATGCGGTATATTCTGCAAGCTGAAGCGGAGTTACCGAAAGTTCCCCTTGCCCGATACTCAAACTTAACAGTAATCCGGTATTCCATCTTCTTCTTCCATATCTTTTGTTGTAATAGGACGAGTCGGGAAGTAATCCTTTTTTTTCTTCATAAATATCGATATGGGTTTTTCTTCCGAAACCGAATCTTTTGGTAAAATCCAACCAAGGAGAAAATCCCATTTTAAGAAAGAGCAAATAGTAGTAAGTGTTGCATGATTCTTCAATGGACTTAACCAAACTGACTTTTCCGTGAACGTGCTCGCATCCGAAGAATCTATCACCATATTGCAATCCTCCCTTACAAATTATTGTTGTTCTCGGCGTAATACTCTTTGTAGCCAATCCCGCAAGAGCTTCAAGCGGTTTAATCGTACTTCCGGGCGGATAAGCCGACATTGTCGCTCTATTAAAAAGAGGTTTATCTTTATTAAAAACTATTGCTCTCCATTCAGCGGGACTTGCAACGGAAAGCTCACTGAGATTAAAAGTAGGAGCGCTTGCCAACGCAACAATTTCTCCTGTTTTCGGATCAATGGCAACTACAGCGCCTTTCTTTCCCCTCAGCGCTTTTTCAGCGGCAATCTGAGTTTGTTTATCAATTGAAAGAACAATGTCATTCCCCTTTTCGGGAGGAATATCAAAAGCGCCGTTTTTAAAATCTCTTATGAACTGCTGATTGGAGTTTACTACAACGAATTTTTTCCCTTTTTTCCCGCGGAAATATTTTTCATAATACTTTTCAATTCCGCTTGCGCCGATTTCATCTCCTCCCGTGTAACCGTTTGTAGTGCGCTTTAATTCATCAGCCGTTATTTCCTGAAGATAACCGAAAATATGAGCGCCGTTAACTCCGAAAGAGTAATCGCGTTTGGGAACAAATTCTACTTTTACACCGGGCAACCGGTCGCTGAATTCTTTCACTCCGCTGACAACTTTGAAGGGAATATCTTTCCTAACAATTATCGGCTTAAACTTTGAATATTTTCTCTTCGCATGAATTATCTCTCGTCTATCTGCTTTCGATAAACCTAATAAATCCCGAAATCTCGTAAATGAAGATGTGTCGAAATATGCCGGGACAACAACCAAATTATAAGAAGGCTTATTGCCTACAAGCAAATTGAAGTTTCTATCAAAAATCACTCCCCTCGGAGCTGCAATAGGATAAGCTTTAATACTATTTGCATTCGCTTTGGCTTTATATTGCCCGCCGTTTAATATTTGTATTCGAATTAATTGTAAAGTTAACGCAGTAACCGCCAACAAAATTGTTGATAAAAAAATTGAATACCGGAGAGCTTTTCCTTCATCGTTACCCATTTAGAAGTCTCTCCGAACCGAAAAGAAGTAGCGGAATTGCAAAAATTGCAGTATAAATTCCCGAGAATAGTCCATAAAAAAGAAGACCGTAAAAAATATTAATTGCGACCTCCCCGCTTAGATAAATATAGAAGAAAGAATAAATTCCTCCGGCGATAATTGTAATCGACAAAAACCTTATTGCAAATCTCTCCTCATCAAAATACCCGGAAGGAAAAAATGTAATTAAATAAGCCGTTAAAGTCATGGAAAACGCAGATGCCCCTATTACTCCTCCGAGAGCTAAATCATAAAACAGACCGATAAAAAATCCCAATAAAACGGTTTTTACTTTGGATAATCGAAATGAGTAGTAAAGGAGAAAAAGGACTAAGAAATTCGGCGCGATGAAATCAATCGAGATTAAGGGAGCAATCGTCATTTGAAGAACAATTAGGATAAACAGAATTATCACGCCGATAATCAAATCTCTACTTTTCAATTTCCTCTCCTTGTGAAAGCTCGTTCAATTTGTCAGTACTGTTCGTAATTACAAAACAAAATCTAACGGAACGAAAATCTACGTATGGCTTTACCAGAATATCAGTAAGCAAACCTGAAACGGAAAGCGTCTTTTCCGCAACTATCCCGACGGGAATTCTTCCTGAAAAACGAAAACTAATCGGAGAGGTTACAACTCTGTCGCCGATTAAAATATCATAATTTGAAGGAATATTTTCTATGTGCAGATTTACGCCGTCCCAAGCAAGTATCCCGTTAAGTCCTGTTCGTTCAATCTCAACGGCAACTTTACTGCTTCCGTTCAGAAGTGTTCGTACTTTCGAATAATCTTTGCCAGCAAACGTTACAATGCCGAGAAGTCCTTTCTCCGTTATTACATTCATTCCCGATTTTACGGAATCGGAAATTCCCCGATTGATTATCACGAACGATTTATTGGGAGAAATATCTTTTGCAATAATTTCCGCAGATAACAAATTGAACTTACTCCCCTCTTTGAAATTCAGAAGTCTTTTTAATTCCTCGTTTTCCAATCCGTATTTGCGTAAAACCGAATTATGCAACATCAATTCGGCATCTCTTTCCCTCAAATCCGATATTGATTCGTCAGAAATCTCCGGAACAAAAAGAGAGGAAACCGCTGAATTAATTACGGCAAAAACACCGAAGAAAAAAGTTTTAGGATAGTTAGACTTTTGCGAAGAGCTTACGGAAATCAACAAGAGACTTACAATTAAAAGCACAACAAGTAAAATATGATGCAGCGAATCAAAAAAAAATCTCTTAAAATTCATTAGTAACTTCTTTTTCGAATAAACACTCTTGAATACTCGTTAATGTTTTCAACCGCTTTACCAACTCCGCGCACAACTGCCGTTAAAGGATCTTCGGCTACGTGAACCGGAAGTTCCGTTTCCATTTTAAGCCGTTTGTCCAAACCTTTTAATAATGCGCCTCCGCCGGTAAGCATAATACCTCTGTCGAGTAGATCGGCTGAAAGTTCCGGAGGAGTTCTTTCCAGCGTCTGTTTAACCGCTTCAACTATCAACGTTACATTTTCTGCAAGCGCTTCTCTTATTTCAACGGAACTTACCTCCGTTGTTTTAGGAATTCCTCCTACCAAATCTCGTCCTTTTACCTGAATTGTTATTTCTTCTTTAAGAGGAACGGCGGAACCGACTTCGCACTTTATCGCCTCGGCGGTTCTCTCTCCAATCAGAAGGTTGTGGTTTTTCTTAAAAAATTGCATTATCGCATTGTTCATTTCGTCTCCCGCCACTCTGACAGATTCCACTTGTACGATACCCGCGAGAGAAATTACGGCAATTTCAGTTGTTCCTCCTCCAATATCCACAACCATATTTCCGACTGAGGCTCCGACATCCAATCCTATACCGATTGCCGCCGCCATCGGTTCGAAAATCAAGTGAACTTCTTTTGCTCCGGCATGTTCGGCGCTATCACGTACGGCGCGTTTCTCAACTTCCGTAACGCCGCTCGGGACGGCTATTACTATTCTACGAGTTGAAAGAGTGCTGGAACTTATTTTTTTAATAAAAGCGCGAATCATTCCCTCGGCAATTTCAAAATCGGCAATCACGCCATCGCGCATTGGTCTTGAAACCCTAATATCACCGTGTTC
>CAYLYR010000089.1:0-8807 GCA_964387835.1 uncultured Melioribacter sp. | reverse complement strand
AAAGTTCATCGGAAAATCAATTTCAAATTCTAAATTCCTAATTACAAAAGTAACTTCAGTAACCAATGCGTATTCTGAATTCTTGTTCCCAATATTCCGCTATTCAATTATTACGGTCTTTTATCCTCTGCTTTTTCGCTTTGTTCATCGCATCCACTACTCTCGAGAGGGGAAAAAAGTCACATGGAATATTTTACCAGACGCGTAATACTCCGTTTATTCCAATTCATCAATCAAACGGTTAAGTTCGTTCTTAACTTTTTCGACTTCCGTTTTTCTTTTTAATGATGCGGGAGGAGCAACCCTTTCTCTGCAATTTTTTATCGAACACATTTCGCAAGTATCGCCGACTACGGATTTTTTAATTGCGGGGTCATTCCAAAAATTAATTTTTGATTTCAGATTTTCGTCGATGAGGAAACCGATTGTAACACTGTAAAGCTCATTGGGATTTAATCGTCTTCTCTTTGCAACCGAAAGGGAAAGATATTCATTTCCGCTTTTTGAGAAGGAGGAATGAAGAATGTCAATTTGAAGTTTTTGATAATTTTTGTCCTTTTCGATTTTCTTAATTAAGTTCTGCAAAGAGTTTATTGCAACCCAACGACGACAGTAATGCTCGTCCGTCTGATAACCGCCCGGGTTATCATCAATGTTTAAACGGATTTCTTTTGAAAGATAAAATTGTTTATTCTCTAATCGAGTATTAAATCTTAAGAAGAAATATTTTTTAATCCCAAAATATTTTGAGAGTAAATTTGTTACACGCTGGAAGAACATCTCTGGAGTTGCTTTGTACTTTTCAATTATTTTAAGAAGAGATTTTCTTTTCCACTTCGGTTGTGCAAAGAGAGCCTCAATATCGTCAATAAGTAAATCGCGATTGATTAAAATGGAATTAGCAAAATAAGATGCGCGGAAATTATTTAAGAGATGATCAAATGATTCCAATGAAAAATTTGAATGAATAAAACTCCGTTCGTTTGTATCCCAAATATTATAGGCTAATTCTTTCCCGAGAATAAAACATTTTTGCGTTTCCGTAAGCAGGGGATTCACGAGTAATGTTTTTTCTTTTTTCCGAATTAATATTCCTCTTAATCCTGATAATGCCGGGTAGTTTTCGAGTTTCATTTCCTTTATGGAATAGGAAAACTCATCTTCCAAAACTCTTTTTAATTCCGAATATTTTACGGGAGGAGTTCTATCCAGAGCGTATTTTTTTTGAAATTCATCAACATCTTTTTCAATTTCACTACAATGGTTTTCATGAAATTCCTTGTATGTTTTAAGCGCAGTCCGACTAAAGTTGTTTTGGCTCATTTCGGAACCGCGCGCCATTTCAATCAATGTTGTTACCAATGCGCTTAGCTGCATTGACGCGCCCGACATAAGAGTAATCAATTTATTTATATCAATTCCGTAATGGTCTAAAGGTAAAAGCTCCAATAAATTCGATTCCAAAAGTTCGCCTATCGGCGCAAGGTTTTTTGTTAATTTCAGTGAAACAAGATTGTCGTAGGTAATTCCGAGAGCTTCGGAGAGAGAAGCAATTTTATTTGCTTTGGGATATTTTTTCCCGCTTTCGATTTCGTTGAGATAGGAGACCGAGAGACCGCTTTGTTTTGCCAATTCGGATAGGGAAAGCCCTTTATCTAATCTCAACTGCTTTAATTTCAGACCGAGAATAAGCTTAATATAGTTGTCGGATAATTTTAACATCACTGAAGTCTTTATAATATTAAAAACAAATATAACAATTATTTGAAAAAATGCTAATAGCAAATATTCTTTTATAGCGAAATTTCGCTTGCTATTTACCTGTGTTAAACTTATTTTTGTGAATAAATCAGCGGCAATAATTTCATTTAATAAAAAGAAGGCGCCATGGTTGAAAAAGTATTAAAAAACCGCATCTTTGATGTTCTTCAATATCAGATGCAAAACTATCCGCGCGAGGACGCGCTTTGTGATAAAAAAACGGGCGAGTGGCGTAAATACAGCACAAAGGAAGTCATCACTATTGCGGATAAGGTTAGTCTCGGTTTACTTAAATTGGGCATTAATCCTAATGACAAGATCGCAATAATTTCCTACAATCGTACTGAGTGGACGCTGGTAGATTTGGGAATTCTGCAAATCGGAGCGCAGGACGTTCCCCTTTACCCCAACATGAGCGAAGAAGATTCCACTTACATTTTCAATGATGCCGGAGTAAAATTAGTATTTGTTGAAAATCAGGAACTCTTTGAGAAAGTAAAAAGAATATTGCCGAACACACCTACCGTTGAAGCTATCTATTCTTTTGAAGATGTTGCGGGAGCAAAACATTGGTCGGAAATTACAAATGCAGCCGACGAATCCTTACGTCCTCGTTTGGACGAGCTTAAAGAAAAAGTAAACGAGGAAGACTTGGCTACAATTATTTATACTTCCGGAACTACGGGAGTTCCCAAAGGAGTAATGCTTACGCACAAAAACATTCTCAGCGATGTTACTCAAGTTCGTCAGGTTGAACCTCACAATCATACTCACAGAATGATTAGCTTTTTGCCGATATGCCACATCTTTGAGAGGACCGCCGTTTACTTCTACTTTTATGTCGGAGGCTCAATTTATTTTGCCGAGAGCATTGATAAAATAGGAGAAAACATTAAGGAAGTTCAACCGAATTATTTTACAACGGTTCCGCGAGTTATGGAAAAAATCTTTGATAAGATTATGGGTGTCGGAAGAGACTTAACCGGACTAAAAAAAGCAATATTCGGTTGGTCTGTGAATCTTGCTAACCATTATCATCCGCAGGGAAAAAACTCAGCTTGGTATAATATTCGTCTTGCCGTTGCGAGGAAACTCGTTTTTCATAAATGGGTTGAAGCTCTCGGCGGAAACGTCCTTGGAATCATTAGCGGCGCTGCGGCGTTACAGCCGAGAATCGGTAGAATTTTTGAAGCCGCCGGAATTCCTATTCGTCCGGGTTACGGATTGACGGAAACTTCTCCGGTGCTTACATGTAATCGATTTACAGATGGAGACTGGTTTATCGGCACGGTTGGTATTCCGCTCCCGGAAGTTGAAATTAAAATTGATGATGAAACGGGCGAAATTCTTGCGAAAGGTCCCAATGTAATGTTAGGATATTATAAAAAGCCTGAAGCTACCGCAGAAGTAATTGATAAAGATGGTTGGTTTCATACCGGAGATGTCGGCGAGATAATCGACGGAAAGTTTTTGAGAATTACCGATAGAATTAAAGAAATCTTTAAGACCTCCGGCGGTAAGTATGTTGCTCCTCTTCCAATCGAAAATAAAATGAAAGAATCGCTGTTTATCGATCAAATTATGGTAATAGGAAACAAGAGAAAGTTTCCCGCTGCCATCATTGTTCCCGACTTTGATTTTATTGAAAAGTGGTGCAAAAAGAAATGTGTGGCTTTAAGGTCTAAAGAAGAAATGATAAAATCGCCGATTCTGAAAGAAAGAATTTGGCAAGATATTGATAAATACAACAAGCGTTTCGGGAAAGTTCAGCAAGTTAAAAAGATAGCTTTGGTCGCTGATAATTGGTCGCCCGATACAGGGGAAATAACTCCCACATTAAAACTAAAAAGAAGAGTAATATTAGAAAAATATGCAGACTTAATAGATAAGCTGTATGAAGATGAAAGTCAATCTCATTATTTAACATAATAAAAAAGTGAAGATATGAAAAGAATAATTAATGAAGTAGCGGTTTTGGGTTCCGGTGTAATGGGTTCGAGAATTGCGGCGCACTTTGCAAATATCGGATGCAAAGTTACGTTGTTGGATATTGTGCCGAGAGAACTTACGGAAGCCGAAAAGAAAAAGGGTTTAACCCTTGAAGACAAGGCGGTGCGAAATCGTATCGCAAACGAAAACCTTAAGAGTGTTCTTAAGGCAAAACCATCTCCGATTTATAAATCATCATTTGCGCACAGAATAACAACAGGAAACTTTGATGATGATATGGAGAAAATTGCAGCGGCGGATTGGATAATTGAAGCGGTTGTGGAAAATCTTGATATTAAAAAAATCGTATTCGGTAATGTCGAAAAGTACAGAAAACCGGGTACGTTGGTAACGACAAATACTTCCGGTATTCCCGTTCATCTGATGACGGAAGGAAGAAGCGAAGATTTTAAGAAAAATTTCTGCGGCTCACACTTTTTTAATCCTCCGAGATATTTACCTTTGCTTGAAATTATTCCGACCCCTTTTACCGATAGCGAGGTTATCGATTTTCTTATGAGTTACGGCGATAAATATCTTGGTAAAACCACTGTCCTTTGTAAAGATACGCCGGCGTTCATCGCAAATAGAATCGGCGTTTACAGTATTATGGCTGTATTCAAATATATGAAGGAGAGCGGATTATCGGTAAAAGAAGTTGACACTTTAACCGGTCCTCTAACAGGGCGCCCGAAATCTGCAACATTCCGCACGGCGGATGTAGTAGGTATCGATACTTTTGTAAAAGTGGCAACCAACATCTACAACGATTGTCCCGACGATGAAGAAAGAGATATTTTCGCTATTCCCGATTACGTGAATAAAATGGTCGAAAATAATTGGCTCGGAGATAAAACCAAACAAGGATTTTACAAAAAGATTAAAGATGAAAAAGGTAAAAAGCAAATCCTTGAGCTTGACACGGAAACTTTTGAATATAAACCAAGTTCAAAGCCGAAATTTGCTTCCGTTGCGGCGGCAAAACCGATTGACGATTTGCGTCAGAGACTTAGAATGCTGCTTGCCGGGAAAGATAATGCAGCCGACTTTTTAAGAAAAATCAGTTTCAGCGTTTTCCGTTATTCGTCAAATAGAATTCCCGAAATTGCGGATGAGCTATACAAAATTGATGACGGAATGAAAGCCGGTTTCGGTTGGGAGCTGGGTCCCTTTGAGCAGTGGGACGTTTTGGGCGTTGAAAAAACAGTCGCTTTAATGGACGAAATGGATATGACTCCCGCTCCTTGGGTTAAGGAAATGTTGGAAGCAGGATTTAAATCCTTTTACAGCGTGGAAGACGGAAAGAAAAAATATTATGATATTCCGAGTAAATCCTACAAGGTGATTCCGGGAACTACTGATTTTATTATACTTGATAACTATCGCGTAAATAAACCTGTTTGGGAAAACTCCGGCGCAGTATTGCACGATATAGGCGACGGAATTGTTAATCTCGAATTCCGCACAAAGATGAACTCAATCGGGAGCGAAATTCTCGAAGCAATTCATAAGTCGATTGAGATTGCCGAAAAAGATTATCGCGGATTGGTCATCGGAAATGACGGTCAGCATTTTTCCGCGGGCGCTAATCTTGGTATGATGTTTATGTTAGGTACGGAACAGGAATGGGACGAAATCGATTTGGCGGTTCGTCAATTCCAAAATGCAACAATGCACATTCGTTATTCCAATGTTCCGGTAATTGCCGCTCCGCACGGATTGGCAATCGGCGGCGGATGCGAAGTTTGCCTCCATTCCGATAAAATCAATGCTTCCGCCGAAACTTATATCGGATTAGTGGAAGTCGGTGTGGGAATAATTCCCGCAGGCGGCGGAACAAAGGAAATGGCTTTGCGCGCTTCGGATGCTTATGTTAAAGGCGGAGTGGAATTGCCCGAACTTCAGGAAAAATTCCTGAATATTGCGATGGCAAAAGTTTCAACTTCAGCCGAAGAAGCGTACGGACTTGGTTATTTCCGTAAAGGATTGGATGTTTATTCCGTGAATCCGAGAAGAGTAATTGCGGATGCAAAACGCGCTGCAATCGAATTGGCGGAGCGGGGCTATCGCAAACCGATTATGAGAGAAGATATTAAAGTACTCGGAAGAACCGGGCTGGCGGCTCTTATTCTCGGAGCGTATTCCTTTGAAAGAGGAAGATACATTTCCGCACATGACAGAAAGATTGCGGATAAACTTGCTTACGTAATTTCCGGCGGTGATTTAACCGAAGGCACGAGAGTAAGCGAACAATATTTACTCGATTTGGAACGAGAAGCGTTCTTAAGTTTAATCGGCGAAAGAAAAACTCTTGAAAGAATGCAGAGTATTTTAACAACCGGTAAACCGTTAAGAAATTAATAAATGAATTTTTGAAAATAAAATAAAAGAATTATTATGAGAGAAGCATATATAGTAGCAGGTTATCGTACGGCGGTAGGAAAAGCCAAAAAAGGCGGTTTCCGTTTTATGCGCCCCGACGATTTAGGCGCGGATGTAATTAAACATCTGCTGAAATCCGTACCGGAGTTAGACCCGACTCGCATCGATGATGTAATTGTCGGTAACGCTTTTCCGGAAGCGGAACAAGGTTTGCAAATCGGGAGAATGATTGCGCTTGAGGCGGTTGGAATTGATACACCCGGCTCGACTGTAAATCGGTTTTGCGGCTCAGGCATCGATACAATTGCGACTGCCGTTGCGAGAATAGAATCGGGAATGATGGATTGCATTATTGCCGGCGGTGTTGAATCGATGTCCTTAGTTCCAATGACCGGCTGGAAATTGGCTCCGAATTATAACGTAGCATTGAATCATCCCGAATATTACATGGGAATGGGATTAACCGCAGAGGAGATTGCAAGAGATTATAAAATCTCTCGTGAAGATCAGGACGAGTTTTCCTACAATTCCCACATGAAAGCAATCAACGCAATTAGAAACGGATATTTCAAAGATGAAATTGTTCCCGTTGAAGTTGAAGATGTTTATTATGAAAACGGAACTAAGAAAACAAGGACTTATGTTGTTGATACCGACGAAGGACCGAGAGCGGATACGAATTTGGAAACTCTTGCAAGATTGAAGCCCGTATTTGCTCAGGGCGGCAGCGTAACGGCGGGAAACTCATCCCAAACTTCAGACGGCGCTGCGTTCGTTCTGGTAATGTCCGAAGATATGGTAAAAGAACTTAATCTTACTCCGATAGCAAGAATGGTTTCGTATGCAGTTGCCGGTGTTGATCCTCGAATAATGGGAACCGGTCCTATTGCCGCAATTCCCAAAGCCTTGAAGAAAGCCGGATTAAAACAAGACGACATTGACCTTATCGAATTAAACGAAGCATTTGCTTCACAATCTCTTGCCGTAATCAGAACGCTGGATTTGGACACCGACAAACTTAACGTTAACGGCGGTGCAATTGCAATGGGACATCCGCTTGGATGTACCGGTGCCAAATTGAGCGTGCAGATATTTAATGAGTTGAAACGCAGAGATAAAAAATACGGAATGGTTACGGCGTGTGTCGGCGGCGGACAAGGCGTTGCCGGTATCTATGAATTGTTGAAATAATTATTTAGAATAAAATAGAGGATTTAAAATGTCGGAAAATGAAATGAACTTGATTAAAGGAGGGGAGTTTATCACTAAAGAAACTCCGCCCGAATCCGTTTATATTCCCGAAGATATAAACGAAGAACAAAAGATGATGATCGATACCGTCAATGATTTTGTTGAAAAAGAAATCTGGCCCAGGCTTGACGCAATCGATAAGCATGAACCCGGACTAATGGAAAAGCTGCTGAAGCAGTCCGGAGAATTAGGATTACTTGGAACTTTTGTCCCTGAAGAGTACGAAGGACTTGGACAGGATTTCGATACCAACACATTGATTTCAATGGCGATGGGACCGAGCCATTCCTTTGGTGTAGCTTTTGCGGCGCACACCGGAATCGGGACTTTACCGATTTTGTATTACGGGAATGAAGAGCAGAAGAAAAAATATCTACCCGGATTGGCTTCAGGTGAAATATTATCGGCTTATTGTTTAACCGAACCGACTTCCGGCTCGGATGCACTTGGCGCTAAAACTACGGCAACTTTATCCGAAGATGGAAAATATTATATTCTAAACGGTCAAAAAATGTGGATTACCAATGGCGGTTTTGCCGATATTCTAATTACATTTGCCAAAGTTAACGGCGAAAAATTCACCGGTTTTATTATTCCTACCGATTCCGAAGGCTTTACACGAGGCGAAGAAGAAGATAAAATGGGAATAAAAGGTTCTTCAACTCGCGCCCTTTTCTTAGATAATGTAAAAGTTCCCGTTGAAAACGTACTGGGAGAAATCGGCAAAGGTCATTATATCGCTTTTAATATTCTGAATATAGGCAGATTTAAATTAGGCGCAATGACCGTTGGCGGCGCTAAACATTATATTTCCGTTGCGGTTCAATATGCTAACGAAAGAAAACAATTCGGTCGCGAAATATCATCTTTCGGAGCTATCAAACACAAGCTTGCTGAGATGGCGATTCGGACATTTGTCGGTGAAGCCGCAACATTACGGACAAGCGGTTTAATCGCTAAAAAAGTTGACGAACTTACCGCAGCAGGCGAAGAGTACAGCCAAGCTCTAATTAAAGCCGCAGAGGAATATGCAATAGAGTCCTCGATTATGAAGGTCTTCGGCTCCGAAGTAGTTGATTATGTTGTTGACGAATTAGTTCAGGTTCACGGCGGTTACGGATTTTCCGAAGAATATCCTGCAGCCCGCGCATATCGCGATTCGAGAATCAACAGAATATTTGAAGGAACAAATGAAATTAACCGCTTACTGATTGTCGATATGCTTGTTAAACGTTCGATGAAAGGAAGATTGGATTTGCTCGGTCCCGCTATGGCAATTCAGAAAGAACTGATGGGAATTCCTTCGCTTGGAGGTGAGCCGGAAGGTCTTTTGGCAAAGGAACTGAAAGCTGTTAACGAAGCTAAGAAAGCAATCTTAATGGTTGCCGGTTCGGCTGTTCAAAAGTTCATGCAGAAACTCAGCG
>CAYLYR010000088.1:0-8850 GCA_964387835.1 uncultured Melioribacter sp. | reverse complement strand
GGCTTTGCTATGAACAGGGAATCGGGGTGAAAACGGATAAAGCCAAAGCGGCGGAGTTTTATCGCATGGCTGCGCAGCGCGGAAGCCAATCGGCGTATTATTCATTAAAACGCATGTATGATAAAGTGCGACCTAAGGATAGACCGGAGTTCCAAATTTTTAATGATGAGTAATTAGCATCAATTTTCAATCAGCGACCAAACCGAATTTTGCTGTCATTTAGACCGAAACGAAGTGAAGGGAGAAATCTTTTCAGGTCGTGTCATTGCGAGAAGCGCAGCGACGAAGCAATCTCCCGGATTATTGTTGATTGTTTAACTTTTTCGGAGATTGCTTCGCTCTCTCCGTTCGCTCGCAATGACGGTGTTTTCGGAGATTGCTTCGCATTCCGATTTCATCGGAAGTCTCGCAATGACAAAATTTAGGATTTGGAATTGAACAGATTCCTCGTCTTCCGATTTTATAGGAATTCTCGGAATGACTTATTTACCACTGAGTTGAAATTTACTTTTTTAAGCAGCAAAAGATTTGGAGACTACGGAATTAGTTTCTATTAATCTTCTCATATTCTTCTCTAACGGCTTGTTCAATAACTCCCGAATATTTTTCCCTCAGCCGTTCAATAAAACCTTTGGGTTTTTCAATTTTAGAATAGACTGTATTTTGTAGTGATTTCTCTCTTTCCTCATTAGATAATTTGTAAGATGTAAATTCAAAATATATAGCTTCAACATCCTCTTCGTTCGGATGAACTTTCTTAATTGCGTTTAGTCCCGCAGCATCGATTAATTGATTTTTCAGCGGTATTGGAAGATTCATTAGATTATTATCTCTGTTCATTACCAATAATATTCCGGCAAAAATAAAGTCCGCTTCCGAGGTGTCTAAACTATTTCTCTTTCTCATAATTCAACCTCAAATAAATAACAGAAAACCGCCTATTGCCAATCCCCAAGCAAAATTAATCAGCTTAAGAATCAACCACCCTTTCCGAGTTACAGCGAGCAGCGGAAGAGTTCCATGTCCGTCCTGAACGATAGAACTTGTTAGCAGAATCGGGAACGGAATGACTCCCGATGCAAAAAGGGTAACAAAAACAAGGTGAGGACCGGACTCGGGAATTAGCCCGACTAATGCCGAAATAAAAAGTACGTAAACAAGATTTGACTGCACCCAAGTGTTTACATCGAAATAGAGACTTAAAACTCCGACGACAAAAAGCGCTCCGAACGTCCAAGCAAAAATCCTAAGAAGATGTTTTTTTATTACATGCCGCCATAAGTGTTCTTCGAGGAAGTGATTACTAACAATCGAAACAATCAGTATCGAAATAACCGTTCCGACAATGAAAGTATATTTAATCCATTCTTTGTCAAATCCCCCGAGGCTTCCGGATAGAATCAGGAATAGGAATCCGATGAGTAGAAAAAGAAGAAGCGCCCTTTCAAAAGTAATATTTCTTAACTGTGAAACAACCAAATTATAATCGAGGACTTTAGGAGTTTCATTGCCGTGAACTTCAAAGTCGTGTAAATCTTCCGGCAGCAAACTTCTTTGAGATTTATAAAATTTATCCGTCGTGTAAGCAACAATCAAACCGATAGCAATCAGAACAATTGTAAGAACCATAGCCTTAGCAGGGAACATTGAGAACATCACAAAAGCCTCATCTCCGCTTGTTGCAACCATTGTTCCGGTTAACGCTCCGAAAGAAACCACGCCGTGCGCATAAAGCGAAACAACCGTGTAAGCGCCCAAACATCCCGGCGTTGCGCCTAACAAAATTCCGAGCAAATACTGTCCTAATCGGGATTTCTTCAGCTTCTCTTCCCATTCACCGCGCGTCATCACGTTAATGAACTCAATGATTAACATCATGATAAGAACAAATGACGTAATCATCAGAGATTGTTTCAATATTGCAATTATTGAAAAAGTGTTCATTCTACCTATTTTATTTCTTTAATAGATTATTTGATGTGAATGTAAATGAAAAGATTCATTTCAGACGACAGTCTGCAGTCAACAAATTTATGATAAAAATAATATTAAGATAAGTTTTGGGTAACTTGAAATTTTGATAAGAAGAAAGATTAAATTTCAGCAAGCTGCTTACGCCCGAAAAAGACGTAAGCAACCTAAAAGTTATTTTTTTAATTCTTTAATCATATTGGCGGATAACTTTCCCTCTTCCGATTTAGGACTTCTTTCGGCAACATCTTTCCAAATTTTAACCGCATTAACCGTATCTTTCTTAAAAAATAAAATTAGAGCTTTGTTGTATCTTGCGTTCATATCATTAGGATAATATTTAATAATATCCTCGATAAAGCTTTGGGATTTATCATAGTTTTTCTTTTGAAATGAAAGATAAGAAGCTTCCATTAAAATAGATTTTGACTTCGGAGCAGCTTTTAATAGCTTATTGTAAACATTAAGAGCTTTATCCGTTTGATGACCCGCCGCCAAATAGTGTGCATATTCCAAACCTACGGCGGTATCATCGGGATTTTTGGAGAAAGCGGTTGCAAGAGAATCTAATTTTTTATAATAGGAAGGTAGCACGTCAGCTTTACTCGGACCGTTTTGGTTTGCCTTTCCGTGAATAGCATCGTTAGGCATTTTCCCTCTTGCGCCCTGATGAATTGCATCGTTGGGCATTTCTCCTCTTGCGCCCTGATGAATTGCATCGTTGGGCATCTCTGTTTTTGCAACGGCTGATTTTTCAGATTCGGATGAAGAATTATCCATTAAAATAATTCCAAGAACAATTACAATAAAAATCCCCAAATAAATGTAAATTGATTTAACCTTCATTCTTTTCTCCATTAATATTAATAATTATTTAAGACAATTTAACTTTTTTACACTTCAATATCATCTACAAAATTTAATATTGCCAATCCGATTATAAAAAAAATACCGATTGAAGTAATTGCAAAACGCTGACTTCCGGTAAAGTAGCTGACAAGACCAAAAACAAAGGGACCGAGTATTGCCGAACTTTTTCCGAAAAAAGAGAAAAACCCGAAAAACTCGGTTTTCTTTTCTTCAGGCGTAAGACGCGACATCATGCTTCTGCTTGTCGATTGCGTTGCTCCCATTACACTTCCGGCTCCCAAGCCGACTATGTAAAAACTAAGTTTAATAAAATATTCGGGACTTACGTTTAACGCTTTAGCAGAAATTATCACAAAATCTCCCTTGATATCGGAACTGATAAAAGCGAACAAAATAATTCCGACCCAAATTATTAATGATAAAACCAAAGAGCGTTTCTGCCCTATTGAATCCGCTAAAATACCGAAAAGAATAGAGCCGAAAATCGCCGTTGTCTGCACAATCAAAAAGAACACAACAAGTTCCGTTTGAGAAAAATGCAATGTTGTTGCCGCATAATTTCCGGCAAAGAAAATCACCGTGTTAACTCCCTCGATATAAAAGAAAAAAGCGAGAAGAAAAGTCGATAGCGTTTTGTAATCCTTTAAGTGCGTAATTGTGTAAAAAACTCTACGGAAACCGATTTTTATAAACGATTCCTCGGTAACAATTTTCTTCCTTGAATCATTGAGATAAAAAAACAACGGAGAGGCAAACACAAGGAAAAAAAGCGCGGAAATCGGGAATGTTATTCTCACCATATTGTTTGTAATAAAGGGATAAGCAATGGCTAACGTTATTAACGAACCGAGATACCCCATTGCGAAACCGTAGCCGCTTACACGTCCGTAGTTCTTAGGCTCGGTGATTTCAGGAAGAAAGGAATCGTAAAAAACCAATCCCGATTCAAATCCGATATTAGCAAAAACAAAAAGGAGAACTCCGGCAATTATATTCCCGGGACCGACTAAATAGAGCAAGGAAGTTGCAGCAATGCAAAGAAGTGTAAAAGCCAGCAGAAATCTTTTTTTCCCCGAGGAAAAATCCGCTATTGCACCCAACACCGGCGAGATAAAAGCCGTGATAAGCATCGAAGAGCTGATTGCCAGGCTCCAATACAAATCGCCGATAGGTTTCCCCTCGGCGACAGTCTGTTTAAAATAAACGGCATAAATTAAAGTTACTACAACAATGGAATAAGAAGTATTTGCAAAATCGAATAACGACCAAATAAATATTTTCTTATCGGAAGATTTCAACGTATTTAAGATTTTTTAGGAAGAGATTCGTCAATTAATCCGCGTCCGAATTTATTCAATTTCTTTTCCGATTTTAACTCATTCAAAATAGCATCTAATATTCCGTTAATAAATCTGCTGCTTTTTGAGGTGCTGAATTCTTTTGCTATTTCAATAACTTCATTGATTGACACTTTTGGGGGAATATCGGGGAAATATAAAATCTCGGCAATTCCCATTCTAAGCAGAAGTCTATCTATCAATGCTATTCTGTCAAGTTCCCAGTTGCTCGCTTTGGATTCAATAAGTTTATCCAATTCGTCCTGGTTTCTCACCACATTTCTAATTAAGGAACGGCTGAATTCTTTCTCGTTTTCGCTTTCCAAGTCATCATAAAAATTCGTAATCAATTCATGAAAAGCATCGGAATTCATCTCCGTTGCATATAAAATCTGTAATGCTTTTTCACGCGCAACTCTTCGTCTTGATTTTTTCTTTCGTATCATATTTATCTGTTTTTCCTCGTAAGTTCTCCGAATCTGCCTGAAAATGTTGAATCTCCCGTGTACATGTTTTTCAAACCGCTAACCATACGAAGTCTTGCTTCAGCCAATCTGTTTGCTGCGGCTGATGTCGGCAAGTCCTCTTTTTCCGAAAGCTCCAAAACTTTTAACAATGTATTATATATTCCTTCAGCCTGCCGCAATGCTCTGTCCTGTCTGTAACCTTCAAGTTCATTTGCAACATTAATTAATCCGCCGGCGTTGATTACATAATCGGGAGCATAAAATATTCCTTTCTGCTTTAACATAACGCCGTGTTTCTTCTCATCCAACAACTGATTATTTGCCGCACCGGCAATAATGCTGAACTTCATATCATCAATAGTATTGTCGTTTATTACTCCGCCTAATGCGCATGGTGAAAAAATATCGGCATCAACGGAATATATTTCATCAGGCTTAACAATATGAGCTTTTACCGAGCCGATAATTGATTTCAATTTTTCATTGTGTTTGTCGGTAATTATAATCTCCACACCTTCATGATTCAAATGCTCAACAAGATATCGTGCAACATTTCCGGCGCCCTGAATTGCCACTTTTTTCCCGCGCAAAGAGTCATATCCGTAAAGGCGCTTCATCATTGCTTTCATCCCGACATAAATACCGTAAGCCGTTACGGGAGAAGGGTCTCCCGAGCCGCCGAGAGCTTTGGAAATTCCCGCCACATATTTTGTTTCCATGCGGACATATTCAATGTCGGTAACATCAGTACCTATATCTTCCGCAGCAATATACCTGCCGCCTAAGCCTTCAACATATTTACCGAAAGTGCGGAAAAGATTTTCGGACTTCTCTTTTTTCGGATCGCCGATAATTACCGCATTGCCGCCGCCGAGATTTAGTCCGGAAATTGCCGACTTGTAGGTCATTGTACGAGCCACTTTAAGAGCATCGGCTAAAGCGTCATTAATCGAATCGTAGCTGCGCATACGCACTCCTCCGATTGCAGGTCCGAGTGTCGTATCGTGAATAGCTATAATTCCTCTTAAACCCGCCGACTTATTGGAACAAAGCACCATTTGCTCATGTTCATGTTTTTCTAACATTTCAAACTGGAACATCTACTTACCTCAAAAAAAATATATTCAATTTTATAATTTGTAAAAAAGAGATTTTATAACAAAGATAACTATTCTTTCATTATCATCTTCAGATAAAATCGGTATTTATTTATTACTAAAAGCATAATTTAAAATTTTGTAAACAAGTTTCGCCGCAATAAAATCCGAAGCAGGATGAGCTTTAGAGGGAGCAAGTTCAACAACGTCAAAACCTACGATTTTTTTGCTTTTACCAATTTCTCTCAGCAGATTCATAGTATCGTCCCAAAATAGTCCGCCCGGCTCGGGAGTTCCCGTCGCGGGAAGAAGCGAAGGGTCAAAAGCGTCAATATCGAATGTAATGTAAACATTTTCAGCAAGGGAATTTATAACATCCTTTTTCCAATTAAACTTATCTCCGGAAAAAATATCTCGCGCGTAAAATGTGCGGATTCCGTTGGCTTTAATAAAATCATATTCCTCTTTACACTGCGCTCTTATTCCGACTTGGACAATCGATTTTGTCATTTCAGCTACACGCGCCATTACGCAAGCATGAGAGTAACGAGAACCTTCGTAGGAATCTCTTAAATCCGAGTGTGCGTCAAATTGAAGAATGGTTAATTCCTGAAACTTTTCCAAATACGCTTTAATAGGAGACTGCGAAATTGTATGCTCGCCTCCGAGCGTAACGACAAACTTATCGGCAGAAAGCAATTTTCTCGATGAATCGTAAATTCTCTGCAATGCTTCCGATGAAGAGAAATTATCCAAACTCATCTCGCATAAGGAAGCAATACCTTTTTCAAAACAAAGCTCCCGATGAAATTCTTCATCAAAAAATTCCACATAATGCGAAGCTTCCAAAATAGCTTTAGGACCTTTAGACGCACCTTTTCCGTAGCTCACGGTTTTCTCAAGAGGAGCGGATTGAATTACAATTTCGGAATTTTCAAAGGAACTATATTCTTTGGGAATTCCGAGAAAGTTTTCTTCTTCGCCGAGTGTTTTCATATTCGTAAAAAGTTAAAACCGTCTCAAAAGAAAATCTCTTTTAAGATTTTCAACAGCTTGGAAAATCCATAATACTTTTCTCTTGAGACAGTTATTTACAAAATTAAAATTTCATTACTTCTTTTTAGCTTCCGCTTTGGAATCCTTTCCCGGTTGCGCTAAAACGTTTATTGCGGAACGGTCAAATTTAATTTTCACGTTATTTCCCACGTCAATTAAAACGGTTTTATCATCAATGCCGGCAACCGTGCCGTACATTCCGCCGGTAGTTACAACTTTATCTCCTTTTTTAAGAGCATTAAGCATCGCTTCTTTTTCTTTCTGTTTTTTCTGCTGAGGGCGAATAATCATAAAGTAAAAGATTGCGAAAATTGCTCCGAACATAATTAATGTGCTGACCATGCTTCCGCCGCCTTGTCCTTGTTGAGGCGCCATTGCCAATAAGTAATTCATTAATCCTCCATGTTAGATTTTATATTAACTGATAATTTATTTATCACTTTGTTCTTCCATTCACTAAAATTATTTTCTAAAATTTTCTTTCTTGCGGTTTTCACCAAATCGAGATAAAAGTGCAGATTGTGAATTGTCGCTAATTCCAAAGCAAGTATTTCATTCGCTTTGAAAAGATGACGCAAATAAGCGCGTGAAAAATTTCTGCAAGTGTAACAATCACATTTGTTATCAATAGACGAGAAATCATCTTTATATACTGCATTTCTAATTGTAACAATTCCGTCCCAAGTAAACAAGTAAGCATTGCGCGCGTTTCTTGTAGGCATTACACAATCGAACATATCGACGCCTCTTTCAATCGCCTCAAGAATATTTTCGGGACGTCCTACGCCCATCAAATAGCGCGGTTTATGTTTGGGGATAATATCCGTTGTAAAATCAACAAGCTCATACATAGTTTCGGCAGGCTCGCCAACTGCAAGTCCGCCGATAGAATAACCGTCGAAATCCAGCTTCAATAAATCCTTTGCCGATGATTCCCTCAAGTCCTTGTAAACACTGCCCTGAATAATTCCGAACAACGCCTGCTCGTGTCCGTAAAGGGGTTCGCTCTTTTCAAAAGCTTCTTTATTTAGAATTGCCCACGCCGATGTTAACTCTTTCGACTTCTTTGCGTAATCATATTCGCACGGATAGGGCGTACATTCGTCGAGCGGCATCATAATGTCCGAGCCGATACTCCGTTCGATTGCAATAACTTTTTCCGGTGAGAAGAAGTGCTTGGAGCCGTCAAGATGAGAAGTAAATTCAACTCCCTCTTTTTTCAATTTTCTTAGTTCCGAAAGTGAAAAAACCTGAAATCCGCCGCTATCGGTAAGAATCGGTTTGTCCCAGTTCATAAATTTATGCAATCCTCCCGCTTTCTCCAAAATATCGGTGCCGGGGCGCAAATAGAGATGGTAAGTGTTTCCGAGAATTATTTGCGCTTCAACATCTTCATTAAGCATTTTGGGAGTCAGAGCTTTTACCGTTCCTTGTGTTCCTACAGGCATAAAAATCGGAGTCTCTATTTTACCGTGAGCTGTTTCAAGCACTCCTGCACGAGCTTTGGACGATTTATCTTCTGCGGTTAGATTAAATTTCAAACTGTTTTTCCGGATTATTTTTTCTTAATTTTAACTAATTCAATCTTTGTTTTATCAGCGTACATAACTTCAATAATAAAATCACCGATGACGATCTTTTCCCCTTTTGCCGGAATTCTTCCGAGCGAAGTAATTACAAAACCTGCTATCGTTTCGTATTCTCCTTCCGGAATACCGAGTTCAAACTCTTCGTTAATTGTATCTACCTCAACCTTTCCGCTGAAAAGGAATGTGTTTTCGTCAATCTTTCGTTTAACTTCATCTTCCTCATCATATTCGTCGCGGATTTCTCCAATCATCTCTTCGATAATATCTTCAAGCGTTACGATTCCCGCCGTTCCGCCGAATTCATCTACGACTACAGCCATGGACAGATGAGCGTCAAGAAGTTCATTGAGCGTATCAAGACTCCTTTTTGTCTCGGGAATAAAAGGAACTTCACGAACGATGCTTTTAATGTCCGCAGGTTTCTTGAACAAATCATATGCTAATACCACACCTTTTATATGGT
>CAYLYR010000087.1:0-8988 GCA_964387835.1 uncultured Melioribacter sp. | reverse complement strand
CGAGAATCTGTTTCATCAAATAAATAACATCGTCAATATGAAGACGGCGTTTTGTGTAGATTATTTTATCAAGGCTTTTTCCCTCAACATATTCCATTACGATGCCGAGCATTCCTTCGTAATCGAGAAAACCGTAAACGGTTACAATATTTTGGTGGTTCATCTTCGCTTGGTTTTTTGCCTCCCGTTTGAACCTTTCCCGCATATTAGGATTATCGAATGTTTCTTTTTTTAGAAATTTAATTGCAACATAACGTTCGAGATTTATTTCGTACGCTCTGTAAACTATTCCCATTCCGCCTCTACCGAGGATTTGGATTATCTTGTAGCCCTGAATTGTTTTCCCGATTAAGTCGCTCATCGCATTAAAATTTTTTCAAAAATTTAATATAATTATTATGAGTACAAAATTACAAAAATTCATCGTTAAAATGGATTTTTCAGATACCCCTCTAATTATAATCGAAGTGGAATTTTTCCCGATAAATTATTTACATTTAAATAATCAATCAAAATGTTTGGAAAGTCGGATAAAAATGTTCGTTAAAAACAGAAGCATTTACGAGATTAACACTCGAGTTTGGCTTCGTAATTATGATGAAGAAGGTAAACGTGCGACATTGAAAGATGTCCCCAATGAATATTGGGACAACCTTGCCGAGCTGGGGATTGAAAATATTTGGTTGATGGGCGTTTGGGAAACTCCTTCCACTACCGTTAAAAATTATTGTCTCGAAGCATTTTTGATTGAAGAATATAAAGCGGCGCTTAAAGATTTCAGAGCGGACGATGTTATCGGTTCCCCTTATTCTATTGAAGATTATTGTGTGAGTAAATATATTGGAGGGAAGAAAGAGCTTCTGAAAGTTAAGGAATATTTGAATTCCATTGGGATTAATTTAATCCTCGACTTCATCTCTAATCATTTCAGCGCCGACAGCAGATTGATAAAAAAACACCCGGAAGTTTTTCTTTCAACAGGAAGGGAAAATTTTCTTCTCGATCCCTACACATTCTTTTCCGTAGGTAATGCGAAAGATGTTTTTTTTGCTCATGGGCGCGACCCGTTTTTTCCCGCTTGGCGAGATACCGTGCAGGTAAATTATTTTTCCGATAAAGCTCGGAAGTTCATGCTTAACAGACTAAAAAAAATTTCCAAGCTATGCGACGGAGTTCGCGTTGATATGGCAATGCTTTCGCTTAATAATGTTTTTAAAAACACATGGGGGAAAGTTCTTTCCGATGCCGGTTACTCAACACCGAAAGAAGAGTTTTGGGAAACGGCGATTAGAGAAGTTAAAACGGAAAGGGAAGATTTTCTTTTCATTGCGGAAGCATATTGGGATTTGGAATGGCAGCTGCAAAATTTGGGATTTGATTACACTTATGACAAACGTTTAATGGACAGACTGAAAGGAACTTTTGTCCCTGCGATTATCGAACATCTTGAAGCTACGGAAGATTACCAACTGAAGTCGGTACGATTCATTGAAAATCACGATGAACCGCGAGCCGCTCATTATCTGGGAATAGAAAAATCAAAAGCAGCAGCTATTTTGATTAGCACGCTGATGGGAATGCGTTTGTATTTCGACGGTCAATTCAACGGAGAAAAAGTTCGGCTTCCAGTTCAGTTGGGGCGTAAACCGCAGGAAAAACCGAATAAGAGTTTACAGCTTTTCTATGAAAAACTTTTGCGAATTGCAAAGCATAAGATTTTTAAGTACGGAAATTGGGAATTGCTTAGAGCTGCAAGTTCGTGGGAAACGGATGATTCCTTTATGAATATTATTGCATATTTATGGAGTTATGAAAAACAGTATCGGTTAGTTGTAATAAACTTTTCCGATAAACCTTCTGCTGCGCGAATCGTATTTAATGCGCCGGAGGGAATGCGAGAATTAACTCTTACCGATTTGCTCAACAACAAAAAATATGTAAGAAACACCTTTGAAATAAGGGGGGAAGGTCTTTACGTGCAGCTTGGACCTTACCGTTCACATATTTTTGCATTTTGATTTATTCAAAAATAATTCCATCTTCCCGCAAACTTTCACATAACTTAAAACCGATGAATCGGTTGCACTGCGGTTTTCTTTTACTTACCGCCCAATGTTATTCATGTGATACTACTTCATCAAAATCATCTTTTTACTTTGAATATAACCGCCTGATTGTAATTTATAAAAATATATTCCCGCCGGAAGATTTTTCGCATTAAAAGTAACGCTATAATTCCCCGGAAATTGTTTCTTGTTAACAAGCGCTGCAACTTTGCGTCCGAGTATGTCGTAGATTGTTAATTGAACGTTTCGTTGGGGCGAAAAATTTTTCCCCCTTACAATTGGAATTGAATATTCTATTGTAGTTGTCGGGTTTCCGCCGGCGCCTTTTGAAAACGGATTCGGATAGTTTTGAAATAGTTTAAATTTGTCTGAGGATGCATCATTATTGCTTACGGAAGTTTCTCCATTTAAAAAATGTAAAACGTTCGTCATAAGTTCGATACGCGCGCTTACCGGAAAGATAGTCTCAAATGGAAATCCGAGATATACAACTCTATTCTGCAAGTTGTTTTCGTGTGCAATAGCCGCAAAACCGCTTCCATGAAGAGTTCCGTCATATCTTGCCAAGTTAATTCCGTTCCCTTCATAAGGTTCGATTGCATCGGGATAACCTACGTCGAACGTTCCGTGCGTTCCGTCGTCGAAAGAAAATCCGAAATAAATCGGTGAACCGCTTGCTTTAATTACGTCGTAAAAAGTGTATGATTGTCCCTCCGGAGAATCGGAAACGTAATTTGCACCGAGAGTGTTGTGGTAAAAACTTAAATCGTGAGTTGTGGAATAATTCTCATCTCCGATGTCATAACCGATTTCAGAGCCGGATAAAAACAAACCGCGCCCTGAAGATGAGCTGAGGTAATCTGTAATTTTATTTTGCTCAAAGTAATTTAAGGATTCCGTCCCGCGGCTTTCATTCCCGAGAAAATAAATAACATCATCAAATTCATCAAGATTCAAATCATTCAAAATTACCGTTTCGTTGTTTGCCGATGAAAAACTAATTCCGGATTGTGTCAAAGCATCTGTATAACGAATGATGAAATTGAAATTATTATTGTTGTTGTAATATCTGTCGAAGCCGTCAACAATCAAGATTTTTTTTGATGATTCGGGAGAAATAGAAGCCGCTAATGTGTGTGTAGGTAAAGATTTTCCGGAGGAATTAACGGCGCACAGTTTGAAATAGTACGTTTGATTTTGCTGAACGGCAAAGTTGTAGGGGGATGAGTATAGCGTAACGGAATCGGTGAATGCAGCTCCGTCGCTGCCGATATAAAGCAAGTAGCTTTCCGCATTTGTCGAATAGGAAAAATCTATCCTAACTTCGGAAGGTGAAGCTTCGGTTACTGAAAATTCGACAGGCGGAGTAGGCTTTATTTGCTCGCCGTTTCCGAATTCCTTATTAATTAAATCCCACAATTCGGTTCTGTTACCGTCAAAACCTAATGCCCAAATTCCTACTCCTTTTAGGTTTAAGCTTTTAGCTAACTCATATTTTAAAGACAAACTCGAATCGTTATCAAACCAAATTTGATTTGAAGTATCTTCCGCCCAGGCAAACCAAGGCGTCTTAAAATTACTCGACCAATTTTCATCGTTCCAAGAATAACCTGAAATCAGTGTCCTGTAAGACATCGAACTGATAAAACTGATAACATCGGAATTTTCCTCCGTAGTTTCGGTTCTCCAATGATTTCCGTAATAGGGAATGCCGAGAATTAATTTTTCGGGAGAACTTTGCGTAATTGAGCCGAATTGCGCTGCATTGGCAAGAGCATTTGTTAAATTAACATTGCCGCCGGAAAGCGGAGAAGTGGGACCGGCAACGCTGCTCCATGAGCCGTAAATATCGTATCCCATAATAAAAATATAATCTGCGGCGTTTGCAAGTCCGTTAAAATCCCAGCCTCCCCAATTCCAAACCGGAGCATCGAAAGAAACCTCTTTTTCAGGAGAAAGAAAATTATTTAATTGATATGTAAAACTATTAACGGGATTGCCTCTGTCGGATTCGTACAAACCTTCAAAATCCAAATTAACTCCGTCAAGATTGGATTGAGAAATTACACTATTGATATTGTTGATGAGGTTTTCTTTAACCGCATTGTCGGTTAAAATTTTGTGTGTAGAAGAATTATCAAATGAGATGACTGTCATCACTACTTTAACTCCGGATTGGTGCGCCGCGTTAATAAAATCAGTCCATGGCCAGCCAAGGGGAGGAGTAAGCGCGCCGGTGGAATCTGCAACCCATCCGAAAATTGCTATGTGCGTGAGTAAATCAAACCGTAAATATTGCCGTGAATCGGAAAAATACTCCCAGTCGGGAAGAAAACCGAAAACGGTTGATGACAAAGCGGATTTTCTCGGCTCGGGGTTTTTATATGATTTTTCACTATTAAGAAAAATTTGTTCCCCTTTTTTGCCGCTGTGATATTTATTATAGAAATACTTATGAGAGCTTATATTTTGTGCAATAATCGCAGATGAAAAAATCAGCAGAAAAAGGATGCTTTTCATATTATTCCCGGTAAATTGAATTGTGAAATTTTTTATTTATATATATATTAAAATATTCAATTAAAAAAAAGGAGATAACATGATTTCAGAAAGAATGGCAAATGAAATTAATAAGCAAATTAACGCAGAACTTTTTTCATCTTATCTGTATTTGTCGATGTCAGCGTGGTGTGATAATGCCGGTTATCGCGGATTTTCATCGTGGATGAGAGTGCAAGCGGAAGAAGAATATGCACATGCGATGAAGTTTTACGATTATATGCTCGATGTAGGTGGAAAAATTGAGCTGGAAAAAATTGATAAACCGCAAACCGATTGGGCTTCCCCTTACGAATTATTTGAAGCTGTAAAAGAGCATGAACTTTATGTTACCAAACTTATTAACGATTTGGTTGCCGTTGCAATAGAAGAGAAAGATTATGCAACAAATATCTTTCTGCAGTGGTTCGTAACCGAACAAATTGAAGAAGTTGCAACAGCTTCGGAAATTATTGATAAATTTAAGATGATTGGGAAAAATAAAGAGAGTTTCTATTTCTTAGATAAAGAATTAGGCGAAAGAGGAGCGGCTTCCAAAGCCGAATGATTCTTCTATAAAGATTTGCATTTTTTAATAAAATCTCTTATAATTTAAGACTGTAATTATAATTTTAGTCTGGAGTAAAATATGTCAAGAAAATGTGAAGTAACCGGAGTAGGACCGAGAAGTGGAAGTAACATTTCACATGCGCACAATCATACGAAGAGAAGATTTTTACCAAATTTACAGAAGAAAAGAATTTGGGTACAAGAACTGAATAAATTTGTTACCGTTAAACTTTCTACAAGAGCTTTGCGTACAATCGCAAAAAACGGGACAGCTGATCTTGCGAAAATGATTCGCGATAAAAAAATCAAAGTTAGATAATTTAGAACATTGTTAGATTTTAGATTATTATTTAAGCCCTTAATCGGGCTTTTTTTATTTATGAAATTATCATGAATTATTGAAATCATAAATCTTGACTTTTCATTTCATATTATCCATATTTGAAACCGAAACGAAGATTTATAGCTATTTTTTCTGAAATAAAACAGGTAGATTGATTATGACTACAAATTTACAAGCAAAACAAATTACCAAAACTTTAAATTTATCAGGTATTTTTAGCTCAAGACTTTTTTGGATTCTTTCATTTTCAATTTTAACATTTCTTTCGGCTCAGGTCGAAGTTCCGGTTCAGCCGGTTCCTTTTACTTTACAAACAATGATTGTTTTGCTTGCCGGCGCTTTTTTAGGACCGGTTAACGGCGCAATAAGTCAACTCCTTTATCTTGCCGCCGGAGCTTTGGGGTTACCTGTTTTTGCAGGATTCGGTTTTGGAATTGCTACGCTTCTAGGACCAACCGGCGGGTATCTTGCCGCATTTCCGCTTGCCGCATTTTTTGTCGGTTTGTTAATTCGTAAGAAAAGTAATTCGATTTTGGTTTTTGCCGCTATGTTAACCGGAACAGCAACAATTTTATTTTTTGGCGCGCTTTATCTTTCATTATTTGTAAACGGTGATGTGCAGACTGCATTCAATGGCGGTGTTTTAATTTTTACTTGGTGGGGATTGCTTAAAACAGCTGCCGTTGCAAGTATTTATATTTCTTTAAGAAAGAAATATCCTACTTTACCAAACCGTGACGCATAGAAAAATGGACAAAAAGAGAAGGCATATTTTAGGGCATTTCTCTTTTTGTACAAAATGCTTTTATCTCATTTTGTTAATAGGTTTATTTTTGGCATGAAATATCTAATCTTATATATACTAACAATTCTAGGGTGAAAAATGCTAACACTTATTGAAAAATTACTTTTTTTGTTAGCTGTTGTTGTATCACTTTACATTTCTTACAGGACATTTTCCCGAATGTTTAAAATTATTGCTCGAGGCGAAGAGCCTATTGAGTGGAAAAAAGCGTTCGGGAATTTGTCGGAAGGCTTGAAAGTTTTATTAACACAGCAGACTTTGTTTAAAACTCGTCCCGTTATAGGATTTATCCATGCGCTTGTTGCGTGGGGCTTTACACTTTATATGCTTGTAAATACGTTTGATATTCTTGCCGGATATATTCCCGAATTCGAGTTCTTCCCCAATTCCCCAATAGGTTTTATTTACAGGTTGTTTGTTGATGTTTTCAGCGTTCTGATATTTTTTGGAGTTTTCTATTTTCTGGTTCGTCGTTTTATTCAGGGAGACGACAGATTAAATATTAATGAACCTGTTTATTTATCTGATGAAGTTAGGCAAGGCGTAAAGAAAGATTCACTTATCGTCGGACTTTTTATAATGCTGCATGTCGGAGGCAGATTTGTGGGCGCATCTTTTCACATCGCCCAGCAGGGTAAAGATGCGGCTCAGCCTTTTGCTACATGGTTTGCCTCGATTTGGAGCGGAATGCCGCATTCCCAACTAATTGTAGGTGAGCATATTAGTTGGTGGTTTGCGCTCGGTTTGATTCTTGCTTTTGTTCCTTACTTCCCTTACTCTAAACATGCTCATTTATTTATGGGACCGTTAAATCACATGCTTCCTGACAATCGTCCCTATCGAGGCGGAGTAAAACCGATTGATTTTGAAGATGAATCGCTTGAACAATATGGCGCCGGAAATCTGGAACATTTAACTCAAGATTCGATTTTGGACGGTTACGCGTGTATTATGTGTAATCGCTGTCAGGATTATTGCCCTGCTTATCAAACAGGAAAACAACTTTCTCCCGCCGCTATTGAAGTTAATAAGCGATATTATTTTAATGATAAAGGAGACGAATTTATCGCCGGAGCCGAAGTTCCTCTCAAAGGACTTTTGCTTACCGATGACGCTTTATGGGCTTGTACAACCTGTAATTTTTGTACGTATGCTTGTCCGGTCGGAAATGAGCCTCTTGTAGATATTATTCGTATGCGCCAGGATAGAGTTATGATGGAAGGGGATTTTCCTAAAGAAGCCAATCCCGCATTTAAAAATTTAGAAATCAACTTTAACCCTTGGGCTTATAATCCGCAGGATAGAGCAAATTGGGCTGAAGGATTAAATATTAAAACAATGGCGGAAGACCCCAATGGCGAGTATCTTTTCTGGGTAGGTTGCGCAGGTTCTTTTGATCCGAGATATCAAAAAGTTTCCAAGGCTTTTGCTCAGCTAATGCAGAAAGCCGGAGTCGATTTTAGGATTCTCGGGACTGAGGAAAAGTGTAACGGCGATACCGCTCGGAGAATGGGTAATGAATATCTTGCACAAACATTAATGCAGGAGAATATTGACAAGTTGAACGGTTACGGAGTTAAGAAAATTGTTACCGCTTGTCCTCATTGTTTTAATTCCCTTAAAAATGATTATCCGCAGCTCGGCGGTAAGTTCGAGGTAATTCATCATTCCGAATTGTTGGATAATTTAATCGATACCGGCAAATTGAAATTGAAAGAGAAGGGCGAACAAAAAAAGGTAACTTATCACGATTCTTGTTATCTTGGACGATATAATAACGTTTTTGATGCTCCGCGTGAGACTGTATCGAAAATCGGCGGTATTGAAATAGTAGAAATGGAAAGAAGTCGTGAAACAGGATTTTGCTGCGGCGCTGGCGGCGGAAGAATGTTTCTTGAAGAAACCGAAGGACAACGCATTAATGAAAATCGTGCCGAAGAAGCGATTGGGACCGGAGCTGATACTATTGCTTCCGCGTGTCCTTTCTGTATGACAATGTTGACCGACGGCGTTAAAACCTTAGGGAAAAACGAAGAAGTTGAAGTCCGAGATATTGCGGAAATTTTATTAGATAATGTTGAATAATCACTTAACTAAAAATGGAGAAAAAAATGAGTGACAAATACGAAGCATTGAAAGCACATCTTGCTGATATGGAAAAAGACGTTGAAAAATTCTATGTAAAAGGACAATCTGCTGCGGGAACACGTTTGCGTAAGCAATTGAACGAGCTAAAAAAACTTGCTCAGGAAATGCGTGTTGAGATTCAAGCAATCAAAGCGGAACGCAAAGGTTAATCTTTAAGAGCTGTCTGACAGAATCTATGAAATTAATAAATAATACTGTTAGACAGCTTTTTTTATTTCTGATATTTAGTTTATATACTCCTCTTTTTGCTCAGTTAAATCCATTCTCTCTCGAAAATTTATCCGACCTTGATTCTCTTGAATCAGTCTCTTTTTCAGTTGTCGGCGATTTAATGGTTCATTCCACGCAATTTCGATATGCACGGATTGATTCAAACCATTTTGATTTTAATCCGGTTTTTAAATACGTGAAGCAATATTTATCGTCCGCTGATTTTACTATGGGAAATCTTGAGACTGTTACAGCGGGAAAAGAAATCGGCTGGAAAGGATACCCGAAGTTTAATACTCCCGATGAAT
>CAYLYR010000086.1:0-9034 GCA_964387835.1 uncultured Melioribacter sp. | reverse complement strand
ATCTTCCATAAATTTTCGAGTATGCAGAATCGGACTCAATCCGTTCAAGCGTTTTTCAATTTTTTCTCGTAAAGTGAAAATTCCGCAACGCAGTTCGTATACTGGGCGCAAATAAACCAACGGATTAAAATTGCTGACTTTTTCATCTTCGTAAATGCAGATTTGTTTCATAACAATTGCCCGAACTAATTATTAAAAAATAGAATCGCCGAACCAGACCGAAGCCCGATTCGGCAAGAGTTAAAAGTTTTACATCTATGAATCTGTTGCATGTTTTAATCGTTTAAGAAAAATAAGAATTAATCCTGCCGACACCAAAGATGCAATAACTAAAAAGAGAAAGAATTGCCACAATTCCCAATTTTGGTAAAATCGTCCTATAAAGCCGGAAAGATAATTCCCGATTGCCGTTGAAGCAAACCAACCTCCCATCATCAACCCTTTCATTTTAGGAGGAGCTACTTTAGAAACAAATGATAATCCCATGGGGCTTAAAAACAACTCGGATATTGTTAAGGTAAAATAAGTGGAAATCAGCCAGAATGGTGAAACGGTTGTTGGGGAAACACCTCCATTTAAACTGTGTACAGAGCTTAATCCCGATGAAGCTACTACCATAATGACAAATGCGATTGCCGATATAACCATTCCAATTCCAATTTTTGCCGGAGACGAAGGTTCTTTTCCTTTTTTATTTAAGTATCCGAAAAAGCCAACGATTATCGGAGTAAGAAGAACGATAAACATCGGGTTAAAAGATTGGAATTGTTCCGGCGCGATGGAGTTTTGAGCCGGGAAGCTATTGATTTTATAAATTAATAATATTACACCGACAATGAAAAATCCGCCGGAAATTAATTTTGTTTTTGAAGAACTGTTTTTGCTCAAAAATATTCCGCCGCCAAGTAAAATAAAAAGAACGGCATGTAGTCCTACAATATCAAACAGCACATAAGTAATATTGCTTACAATACTCGAAGTATAATTTTTAGCAAACAAAGTTAAAGCAGCGCCATTTTGCATGAAAGACATCCAGAAGAAGATTACAATTGCAAATACGGTAAATAAAGCTATTACTCTTTCTTTTTCTTGTTTTGGGGTTAAGACCAAGTCATTTTCATGATTTGGTTTCTCTTTAGAAGTGTAATCGGCTTCTTGATAGTATTTTCTGAAAAAGAAAAATATTACGATAGAAAATAGCATGCCGATTCCGGCGAGGGCAAAAGCTGCGTTATAGCCTTCGGAAAGGGTTACATGATAGTGAGTCAACAAAAAGTCCTTAATGCCTTTTGCCGCTTGCGGCGCATAAAAAGCGCCGATGTTTATTCCCATATAAAAAATATTAAAGCCGGCATCTTTCATAGAACCGTTTTTATGCGAATACAAATTCCCGACCAAAACGGAAATATTTGCTTTGAATAAACCGTTTCCTATTGCAACTATACCGAGAGCCACAAAAAGTAATGTGGGACTTTTTGTCGGGACAGCCATTAAAAAATATCCGAGGGCAAGAACAATTGCTCCTGAAATAATTGTTTTACTGTAACCTAAATAGTTGTCGGCAATCCAACCTCCGACAATTGGTGTGAAATAAACCGCCGCAAGAAAAATTCCGTAAACGTTTGTTACTTGTGTGGTATCCCAATGAAAGTTTTCGCCTAAGTATAATACGAAAATTGAAAGCATTGTGTAAAACCCAAAACGCTCCCACATTTCTGTAAGAAACAATACGGGAAGTCCTTTAGGATGATTTTTGAACATAAACCGACTCCGTTTTATTGAGAAGAATATTAAGTAAATTAAGTTTTAAAGATATAAAAATTTGTGTAATTAAATAAAATACAAGTTGTCAAAAAAAAGCAGTTTCAATATATTTATAAGATGAAAAAATTACTAATAAAACTTACCGTTTGGGTTTCCGTTATTGTTTTTGTTGCCGTTGCAATATTGGCGGTTTTGAATTACTACATCCTGCCTGATTATGTGAACGTACCTGAAGTTAAAGTTCCTTCTATCATTGGATTACCGAGGACCGAAGCAATCTCAATCTTAAAAAGTAAAAAATTAAACCCTGTTAAACAGGGCGTTAAATATGATTTAACCGTTCCTAAGGATCACATTTTATTTCAGAAGCCTTTGCCTAACACTCTTGTAAAAGAAGGAAGGCACATCTACTATTGGGTTTGCGGCGGCGAGCCGTTAGTTCAGGTTCCTAAAGTAATCGGGAAAACAATAAGAGATGCGAAAGTAACTTTGAGAAGACTTGGTTTTGTTATCGGAGAAATCAAGGAATCTCGTTCCGAGTTTCCTAACAATACTGTAATATCACAAAGTATTGACTCGGGAGAAAATGTTCCGAAAGGAACTGAAATAGATATTGAAATTAGTATCGGTCCGAGAAAAGGAATGGTGCGCGTTCCTTCTCTTATTGCTAAAACCGTTAAAGAAGCAAGAAGAATTTTAAGGAGAAATAATTTAAGCGTCGGTAAAATAATTTATCAGCATTCACAAAATCTGTTGCCCAATACTGTAATAGACCAGATGCCGAGCGAAGACGCATTAATAAACGTCGGCGAAAAAGTCGATATTGTTGTTACTAAATAGGTTTATATGAATATTCAAATTCTTAATTTTGAGAATATTTCCGTAGCGGAATATTATGGCAGGAAGTTCGGGATTTCACTTCCTGAAGTCAGAAAAGGCTATTACGGATTACTTTGTTCAGATACCAAAGTAACCTTTTTTTCTCCTTTGGTTAAACGCTTTATTTATCAAGAAAATGATGAGCTTATCATTTTCGGCACTATTAATGAACTTGAAGATACGGTTTTTTCCCTTGCGAATGAATATCCGGAGCTGAGCCGAGAGGCGGAAGAAGTTCTTTCCAACTATCTAAATTACGATAATTATATTTTTGAAATTTACGGAAAAACATTTTCTCCTTCTTCTCCTTTAATTATGGGAATTCTAAATGTTACTCCGGACTCTTTTTCGGACGGGGGAGAATTTTTTGACCGTGAGAAAGCTTTGGAACACGCAATTGAGATGATTAATTGCGGCGCTGATATTATTGATGTCGGCGGCGAATCTTCGAGACCGGGAGCAAAACCCGTTTCCGTTGAAGAAGAAATAGAAAGAGTAGTTCCGGTGATTCGTAAGATTGCACGAATGGAAAAAAACGTTCTGATCTCCGTGGATACTACTAAATCCGCCGTTGCCGAAGAAGCAATTAAAGCAGGCGCAAATATTATTAACGATATCAGCTCTTTCGGTTTCGACGAAGCACTCCTTGATGTTGTACGGAAGCATGATGTTCCTTACATTTTGATGCACATTAAAGGTACTCCGGAAACAATGCAGAATGAACCTTACTATAATGAACCGGTTGCTGAAATTCATCAATCTTTATCTGAAAAAATTAATTATTTGAATTCAATCGGGATTAAGAATATCATATTAGATCCCGGCATTGGTTTCGGGAAAAGAGTTGCCGACAATTACGAAATTATTTCACGTCTCGAAGAGTTTAAAAGTTTCGGGCTTCCGATTTTAATGGGAGTTTCACGTAAATCATTCATGGGAAAATCTTTGTCGTTAGATGTCGGCAATAGAGGAAATGCGACAACTGTTTCGGAAACAATCTCAATAATGAACGGCGCTTCAATTATTAGAACGCATGATGTTTGTAATGCTTTTGAGATGAAAAAAATAATTCGGTTTGTGAAAAATCCGAAATCGGCGGAATAATATGCTCGAAATATTTAAAATAGGTTTTATTTCTTTTACGGTTGTTGACCTAATCGATATAACGATTGTTTCATTCCTTACTTATCAGATTTACAAGCTGATTCGCGGAACCGTTGCCGCGCAGATTCTTCTCGGTTTGATGGCGCTGCTTGCTCTTTCGTTAATTGCTCAGCTTACGGGAATGAGAACCTTAACTTACATTCTTAAATTAATTACGGATGTTTGGGTACTTGTGTTTGTCGTTTTGTTCCAACCTGAATTAAGGCGGTTCTTAATGATGTTAAGTAAGTCCCGCATACTAAGACTTTTCAGCTCAAACAAATTTGAAATTGACATAGATGTTGCCGAAGAATTGACCGAAGCTGCGTTTGAAATGTCGCAGCATCAACACGGCGCTTTAATTGTAATCGAGCGTTCCGCCGAGATAAAAGCCATTATCGATACCGGCGTTATTATTGACGCAAAGCTTAGTAAGGATTTGCTCCGAAATATTTTTTACCCTCGTTCGCCTCTGCATGACGGTGCGGTTGTAATAAAAAATAATATTATCAAAGCCGCAAGGTGTACTTTGCCTTTATCCAACAGGTCGGAAGTAAACGGAATTTCACTCGGCATGCGTCATAAAGCCGGACTTGGAATTTCCGAGCAGTCCGATGTTTTAAGCTTAATCGTTTCTGAGGAAACCGGCTCCATTTCCATTGCAGAAAACGGCGAACTGACGAGCGGACTCTCAAAAGAATCTCTGAAAAATCTTCTTAACGAAAAACTTAACCTAAAGCAGCAGACAAATATTCGGGGCATCTTTGAGCAGTTCTGGAAGTAAGATAAACGTATGTGCGGTTATTCCGTCTTTTAACGAAAAAAATAGATTATACGAAACTGTTACTCAAACTCAAAAATTCATTGATGACATTATTGTAGTTGATGATGGCTCAAATGATGATTCTGTCCTGTTAATTGAAAATCTAAACAAAATAAATATCATCAAACATGAAAATAATTTAGGAAAAGGAGCGGCATTAAGAACAGGCTTAATATTTGCAAAAGAATCCGGATTCGATTTTGCCGTTTCATTGGATGCTGATTTACAACACGATCCGAATTATATCCCTAAGTTTATTGAAGAAGCTGAGAAGAACAGATATGATTTGATTTGCGGAAACAGATTAGGCAAATTAAATGATATGCCCTTACCGAGAATTGCAAGCAATTTTTTAACATCAAAATTGTTGTCGATTAAAACCGGAACAACAATTCTCGATAGTCAATCGGGGTTTAGAATTTACAAACTTTTTGAGATTGAAAAAATCCTACCGAAAATGAACGGGTTTGAAGCTGAAAGTGAAATGCTGGTTTATGCAGCGAGGAACAGAATGAAAATCGGATTTGTCGAAATTCCGACAATCTACAATGATAACGAAAGTAAAATGAAATCATTTAGCGCAATCATTGGATTTATTAAAGTCTTATTCATATAATTGGGAATAAGATTTTACAAAAAGTAAAAGGAGAGTGGTTATGAAGTTAAGATATTTTTCACATTCGGCTTTTCAGATTACAACCGACGACAACAAATGTATTTTAATCGATCCGTTTTTGGATCAGAATCCTACTTCTCCGGTTAAATCGGATGAAGTAACTGCGGATTATATTGTTCTTACTCATGCTCATGGAGATCATCTCGGAGATTCATTCAAAATTGCCGATAAAACTTCTCCGCTTTTTATTGCGGTTAACGAATTAGCCGATTACATTGCGGCTAAAGGTTACAAAGCTCACAACATGCATATTGGCGGAAGTTGGAACTTTGATTTCGGAAAAGTGAAATTTACAATTGCGCATCACGGTTCCATTACTCCCGACGGACATTACGCAGGCGAGCCTGCAGGCGTAATATTAACGATTGACGGCAAAACAATTTATCATGCAGGGGATACCGGGCTTTTTCTCGATATGAAACTTATCGGCGAATTAAACGCAATTGATTATTTCCTCGTTCCGATTGGAGATAATTTTACAATGGGAATTGATGATGCCGTAAGAGCGGTAGAATTTGTTAAACCTAAAGTTGCTATCCCAATACACTACAACACTTTCCCTTTAATTAACGCCGACCCCGGCAAATTTAAGGAAAAGGCCGAAGCAAAGGGATTTAAATCTCGAATCTTAGAATATGGCGAAGAAATAGAACTATAATTTATGTCTAAAGTTATTGCAATTACAAATCAAAAAGGGGGAGTCGGTAAAACGACTACCTCCATAAATCTTTCCGCCTCAGTTGCCGCGCTGGAAAGAAAAACATTATTAATTGATATTGATCCGCAGGCAAATTCATCTTCCGGGTTGGGAATAAGCGGTTCCGATAAATCCGTATATGAAGCTATCAGCGGTGAGATTGAATATAAAGATGCGATTCAATCAACCTACATGCCTTATCTTGATATTGTTCCGGCAAGTATTAACTTGGTCGGAGCGGAAGTTGAGATGGTTAACATTGATAATCGGGAATTTCTGCTTAAAGATTTTATCGACAACGTAAAAAATAATTACGACTATGTTTTTATTGATTGCCCTCCTTCGCTGGGACTTTTAACTTTGAACGCACTCACGGCTTCCGATGCAGTTATTGTTCCCGTTCAGTGCGAATATTTTGCTTTGGAAGGATTGGGCCAACTGCTGAACACAATTAATATTGTTAAGAAAAACTTTAATAAAAATCTCTTTATCGAAGGAGTTCTCTTAACGATGTATGATCAACGGCTAAAACTTTCCAATCAAGTTGTTGAAGAAGTAAAAAAATATTTCGGCAACCGTGTTTTTAAAACAATAATTCATAGGAACGTTAGGATTTCGGAATCACCGAGTTTTGAAAAGCCCGTGATTCTATATGATGCAACTTCGACAGGAGCAAAAAATTATATGGCGCTGGCAGCCGAATTACTCGCGCAGGAGAATACATGGGAAGAGAAGAATGAATAAACTTAATAAGCGTCTTGGAAAAGGTTTGGATGCATTAATCAATCCGAAAGTAAAAGAATCGATGAGTGAACCTCTCGCGGTTAATTCCGGTGAATTACAACCGGACAAGGGAACGGAGACGGATGTTCTTGTAAAAGTTGCAGTTGAGAAGGTCCTTCCAAATCCTTATCAGCCGAGGACTGAATTTAATCAGGAGGCTCTGGACGAACTCAAGAAATCAATCCTCGAAAACGGATTAATCCAGCCGATTACCGTTAGGCGCGGAAACAATGGGAAATACGAGTTAATTTCGGGCGAAAGAAGATTAAGAGCTTTTTCCGAAATAGGTTATAAAGAAATACCGGCATATATAATTAAAGTAGATACTCCTGAGAATATGATTGCGCTTGCGCTTATCGAAAACATTCAGCGCGAGGACTTAAACCCAATCGAAGTTGCGGAATCTTACAACAGATTAATTTCAGAATGCAAACTGACGCAGGAAGAAATTGCCAAAAGAGTAGGGAAAAACAGAACTACAATTACAAACTCTTTGCGGTTGTTAAAACTTCCCTCTAAGATCAAAGAATCTCTTGCCGAAGGAAAACTTTCGATTGGTCATGCACGTGCGTTAATTAATTTGGAGTCGGATAACTTAAAGTTGCAGTTGCTTGATGAAATTGTTTCCAAACAGCTATCGGTTCGTAAAGTTGAAAAAATTGTCAAAGAATTGAATAAGCCGAAGAATAAATCGGGAAGCGTTTCAGACGATAAGGATAATAAAAAATATGTTGATGATTTATCGCGCCGAGATGTGGAATCGAAGTTGAGAGCAATTTTTGCTACAAAAGTTTCGTGTAAACAAAAGAAGGATGGCTCCGGAAATATTACAATTGAATTTTATTCAAATGACGAATTGGAAAGACTTTTCGAACTGTTTGAAATTATTGAACGAAATTCATAATCTGAAGCTCTGATGAGTAAAAAAATTTTTCTTCCGTTTCTATTTTTATCCTTTTTTTTTGTTGTTTCCGATTCTGCGGCTCAATCGGAAATCGACACGCTTAACGTTACAAAGTATGAAGTTTACTCCCCGAATAAATCCCCTGCCGGTGCAATGCTGCGAAGTGCGGTAATTCCCGGCTGGGGACAATTTTACAACAACGCCTACTGGAAAATCCCGATTATTTGGGGGACTTCTGCGGGATTTATATACTACTGGATTCAGAACAATAACGAATATAAAACTAATGCCGATCTCTACTCGCAAACCGGAGATTACGGCTACTACCAGCTTCGAGAATTTTATCGCGACCAGAGAGATTTAAATGGAGTATTCCTTTTTATTACATACATTTTAAATATTGTTGACGCGTATGTTGATGCGCAACTTTTTGATTTTTCTACCTACATAAATCCAAATACCGGCTCACGGGAACTCAACATAAGATACAGATTTTGAAAATTGAACTGAAAAATAGTATTGCTTGCGCTTCGTGTGAAAGTAAAATTCCGGCTTATGTAGATACTTGTCCCGAATGCGGCGCATTTGTCAGAAACAGAGTGAACAATCTGAACATCTGGAAAACAATACTCGGCTTATTCGATTCCCCGGTTAATACAACGACGCAAATAGTTTTTGCTAAAAGGAAATCGGGAATAGTCTTTATCGCTTTTGCGTTTGTATTAGTCCTTTCTTTTTACGATCTCGTTTTTCATAATTTTATAAGTAACACAGTCGGGGGGATTGCAGCGTACGGAAGCATTTTAAGGAAATCACTTTTCTTTTATTTCCTCTCGATTTCCATCGCAGCATTATTGACTAAATTTCTCTTTCTTCCTTTAGGGTATAAGGTAAGAGTTAAAGATATTTTTGCGATTTTAATTTATTCTTTTTCTCCTATTATTTTAACAACCTTTTTCCTTTTCCCGATTGAAATTGGGCTTTTCGGGGAGTTTTGGTTTTCATTTCATCCTTTCCCGTGGGTCATAAAACCTTTTCCCGCTTATATGTTGATCTCTATTCATGGAATTATGTTGTTCTGGAGTTTTATTCTCCTATTTATCGGGATGAAAAAAATTATGAAAAATATTTCAGCTGCTTTTATCTCATCTGTTTTTTTACTTTCACTTCTTTTTGCCGGGCAATATTTTTCGATTAATTAACCAACGGTTCTTAAATGATTTTCATTAACCAACAGAAGTGAACTGACTGATGAAAACCAAATTTTGCTGTCATTTCAACCGAAACGAAGTGAAGGGAGAAATCTTTTAAGTTCAAAGTTTGTAAAGGTCGTGTCATTGCGAGGGACGAAGTCCCGAAGCAATC
>CAYLYR010000085.1:2837-9086 GCA_964387835.1 uncultured Melioribacter sp. | reverse complement strand
TCTCTTAATCTGATTATCGTCAACAAGTAAAACGGAAAACTCACTCTCTTCAAAATAGAAGAATAGCACCGGAGTATCCGCAAAAGATTTATTGACTCCTCTCAAAGCATTAACCGCGGAAATTGCCGGATGATCAACAAATTTAAGTTTAATGTTTTTTCTTAAAGCAAATTTCTGAAGAATTTCGATATTCCTTTTTTTTAACGCAAAAGCGTTTACATATCTTTTATCCAAAAGCTCGGAAACATAAAAGGAGACGGAATATTGTTCGCTGTCAGCTTCAGGAAGAATCATGGAAAACTCCCACAATAATTGCGCGCGAATTTCATCATCCGATAATTTTTCTTCGAGGGGAAAAAAGAATGACGTGTAAAAACTCAAAGGAAATGTAAATGAAATCTCTTCGAAACTTTTGCCCGATTTTTCCAGAACTTCGTCGAGAAGTGAAATTAAGGAAATTTCCGAAATATCATCGGCAATGCGTTGGTCTGAACTTGTGGAAGAAGTATCGGAAATAATCAGACGTTTATCTTCAAAAACTTTTCGGGCGAAAAATATTTCGGAGCCGGTAATTGAAATTCCGGCTCCGTTATTAAAAAATGTCATTCTTAAAAACTATTCCCAAGATGCGGTATTTAAGGAAGCATTGTTGTACAGATCGCCTATCGATCCGTATCCGTCTTTATCTTCAAGGTAGTAACGATGTCCGAATGTTTGAATAGTATCGATTTTAATTATTTTTCCTCTTCTGTTTACTGTTGTATCGTATTCAACGGAGGAATCCACCTGCAGTAAGTAAGGGCGCAACGATTTTGGTGAATGCGCTAATGATTCGGGCACAAATTGACCAACCGAGAGGAGAGCTTTAAAGGGATTTGTCGGTTTTTTTGTAATTGAATCGATGCCTGTCATAACCTTCATAACAGTGGAATCTGTTTTAACAAACTCTATTAAACTGTCGAGATTATCGGTGTAATATCCTTTTTCTTTTTGCCAAAGAATTTCAGCTTGACGGATGTCATCCATTCTGATTCTTGATTCTTTCTTAAAATATCTTTCCTTGCGCATAATTTCTCTCGGTTGAATAATAGCTACTTCAATCAATATATAAGACAACACTACTATTACAACCCACAGAGCAGCATGAATGTACCAAGGCTCTTGTTTTTTCTGAATCATATTTTCCTCCGAGAGTACTCTTTTTTATTTAACAATAATAAACTTTTTTATTTCACTAAATTTTTTCTTGCCGATTCCTTTTACCGAAAGTAAATCTTCTTTTCTTTTGAATGATTTTAACTCGTTTCTCTTTGCAATTATTCGCTCGGCTGTTTTAACTCCGATTCCGGGTAAACTACCTAATTCTATTGCCGATGCCGAATTAATATTAATAATTTTCCGCTTGCTTGAAAAACTATTTTTTATTTTTGATTTATTTTTACTAAAATCTAAAACTTCTTGTTTAGAATCAACTTTTTTTTCTTGTAATATGCCGGCTTTTTCCTTTTTTATAGAATCATAGGCGGCAAAAAGCGAGTCTTGCTTGGAATAGTTGAAATTCTTTGCCGCGCCGCTTTTTCCGTAATCGAAGTATTTTAGAAAAAGTCCGATAATTAAAGCAAAAGCAAGAACTAAAATTACTTTCAGTTCGGTTTCGGTAAAGCCGAATTTCCGTGCAAATCTTTTTAAATTCACCGCTGAATTAATTTATTGTGGAACTTTAATGTTCGGTTGATTTTGCAGTTCCTTTAATAATTCCCTTTCCTTCGAGGTAATTTTTTTAGGAACATAAATATTTATTCTTACAAGCTGGTCTCCGGCTCCATGTCGATTCAAATGCTGAATTCCCTTGTGACGCATTTTTAGCAATTTACCGGGCTGAATTCCCGGCTCAATTTTTAATTTGGCTCTTCCGGTCAAAGTCGGTATTTGAACTTCCGTTCCGAGAACCGCTTCGGGAAAACTTATCGTCAAATCGTAAATTACGTCATCGCCGTTACGCGTAAAATATTCGTGCGGCTGCTCCTTGAAAATAACAATAATATCTCCGGCCGGACCGCCGTTTTTGCCGGCGTTTCCTTGTCCTCTTAATGTCATGTAATTTCCGTCGCTAACTCCGGCGGGAACGTTTATCTTAATCGTTTCTTCAACTTTAATTCTTCCTTCTCCATGACAAACATTACAGGGATCGGTAATTATTTTCCCGGTTCCTCCGCATCGTGAGCATGAAGTTATGTTAACAAATTGACCGAACATCGATTTTGATACTTGCCGCACTTCTCCGGCTCCGTGACAAACGGGGCAGGTTTGAAATGCATTTGCATTTTTAGCGCCTGTTCCGCCGCAGGCCGAACATGTTTTATATTTTCTTAGTTTTATCTTTTTTGTCGTACCGTTGGCAATCTCTTCCAAAGTTAATTTTAATGTAACTTTCAAATCCGAGCCGGGAGCGCCTGTTGCAGCTTTTCTTCCGTAAGAAGAGCTGCCGCCGCCTCCGAAAATATCATCAAAAATAGAGCCGCCGCGTCCGCCGCCGCCCCCGAAAATATCGGAGAAATGGCTGAAAATATCATTAATATCACTGAAGCCGTGAAAGTCCTGACCGCCGCCGGGAGCATTAAAACCGAAGCGGTCATATTTCTCACGCTTCTCATCGTTACTTAAAACTTCATATGCTTCAGCGGCTTCTTTAAACTTTTCTTCAGCTTCTTTATCCCCCGGATTTTTATCGGGGTGATATTTCATTGCCAACTTTCTGTATGCTTTCTTTATTTCTTCTTTGGAAGCATCTTTGGAAACGCCTAACACTTCATAATAATCACGTTTATTTCCCATAGTATCCTATCCTTCGTTCTTTTCTTGTTCTTCTTTTTCCTGACTAACAACAACCTTTGTGTGTTTGATAACCTTATCTTTGTAAGTATATCCCGGTTCCACTTCATGAAGAACAGTGTTCGGTTCAACATCATCGGATTCCTGTCTCATCAATGCTTCATGCAGATTAAAATCAAATTCTTTACCGAGAGCTTCAATTTTCTTTACACCCTCTTCCTCCAACAACTTTTTGAAGTTGGAATAAACCATCTTTATTCCTTCGGCAAATGATTTTATATCACTTTTTTCATCCGCATGTTCGATAGAACGTCCTAAATCATCATAAATTGTTAATATTTTTTTTATAAAGGGTTCAGCGGCATATTTAAATATGTTATTAATTTCGGCTTCGGTTCTTCTTTTATAATTTTCAAATTCGGCAACTTTTCTCTGGAGAAGATCGCTTAAACGTTTATTATCTTCTTCCAGCTCTTTAATTCGTTCTTCCAACTTATTATTTTCATTATCATTTTGCTGTTGTTCAGCGTTTTGTTTTTCTTCGTTGATGTTTTTGTTTTCTTCGTTATTCATCTTATCCTTTTTTTCTTCTTTCTTTGTCTTGGCTTTATGTTTGCTCATTTCTAAAATCCCCTAAAATTATTTTGATTTCAATTTTTTCATTTCTTTTGAAAGAGTTTCGGCGATATATTCTATTGCGGCAACGGTTTTGGAATACTCCATTCGCTTAGGTCCGATAATTCCCAGCGCGCCGCTTATTTCGCCGACCTTATATTTTTTTGTTATTAAACTATATTCCTGAAATTTTTCATCATCGCTTTCAGTTCCTATGGAGATTGCGAACATATCCTGTTCACCGAATCTCTCGTCAATGAAATGAATGATTACATCCTTGTTCTCAATTAACTCGATTACACTTTCGAATTTCTCATGGTCTTTAAATTCCGGTTGACTTAATACATTCCGCGCGCCCGAAATATAAGATTTATCCTCAATAGTCATATCGGAAAAAATCTTATCGGAGGAATCGAGAAACAGTCTGATTATCGGTTCCAACTCCGATTTTACCGTATCGCGCAGACGTTCCTGCATACTTGCTTTTATGTCGATGAACTTCAGTCCCGAAAGGCGTTCATTTAGTAATCTTTGAACAGTGTCTAATTTTTCGGAACTTAATTTTGTGTTTACTTCCATTGTTATCGTACGGATTAATCCCGATTTAACGCTGATAACAATCAGCATCCGAGAGGTCGATAATTTAACGAGCTGAATTTTTTCAAGAATCGCATCCTTAAATCTCGGATAAGTTACGCAAGCCAACTGGTTTGTAATTAAACTTAATACAGAGGAAGCATGTTTCAGAACTTCGTCGGGAGACTCACCTTGAGAATCCAATTTTTTCTTAATCAGTTTTTTCTCTTCAGGTTTCAACTTTGGCTGCGGCATTAAAGAATCAACATAATATCTGTAGCCTTTGTCCGTTGGAACTCTTCCCGCAGACGTATGAGGATGATCCAAAAATCCGGCATCCTCCAAATCCGCCATGATATTTCTTACCGTAGCGGGAGAAATCCCGAGGTCGTATTTTTTTGAGATATTACGCGATCCAACCGGCGTTGCCGTTAAAATATATTGATGAATCACATATCTCAAAATTGATTTTTCTCTATCCGAGAGTTTGGCTACGTTCATCACTCATTTTTTTGTTTAAATATATAAATGTATGAAAAATTTACTATTTTTTCACTCCGAATGAGATGCTTTAAATGGAAATGCGGTTCTTTTTTTCCTCTCTTTTACCGCTTTCATAAAGCGAATCTTATACATTTGTGATTTTCATTTGTTTCTACATTTAATAATCGGGAAAATTGTTATGGACAATTCTTACAAAAATGCCGGAGTAGATATTTCTGCCGGCGAAGAATTAATCAACCGAATAAAGAAAACCGTAAAACCGACATTCAACAAAAATGTTTTGACGGGACTCGGACATTTCGGAGCTTTTTACAACGCTGATTTTAAGGATTTTCAAAATCCCGTTTTAGTTTCGAGTGTTGACGGAGTCGGGACAAAACTAAAAATTGCTATTATGGCGGACAAGCACGATACGGTTGGACAAGATTTGGTTAATCACTGCGTTAACGATATTGCCGTAGGCGGCGCGCTGCCGCTATTTTTTATGGATTATTTGGCTTTCGGCAAACTTGAAGTTAACAAAGCCGAGCAGATAGTCTCGGGATTTGCAAAGGCATGTAAGGAAAACGGAGTAGCGTTAATCGGCGGAGAAACCGCCGAAATGCCCGGATTATATGACGAAAACGATTACGATATTTCCGGAACAATAGTAGGAGTTGTGGAAAAAGCAAAAATCTTGGATTCAGCTTCCGTAGAATCCAAAGATGTTTTAATCGGATTCGAGTCCAACGGACTGCACACAAACGGCTATTCCTTAGCGCGTAAAGTTCTCTTCCCAAAATATACGCTCGATTACACTTCCGATGAATTGGAGTTGACGTTAGGCGAAGAGCTGTTGAGAGTGCATCGTTCGTATTTGGAAATAATACGAAAGCTTATTGAAAAAAATTTAGTGAAGGTTTTTTCTCACATTACCGGCGGTGGAATAATAGGAAACACAAAGCGCGTTATCCCGAATGATAAAACGATTTTAGTCAATTGGGATGCGTGGGAAAGACCGGCAATTTTTAACTTGATTAAACAAACCGGTAAAATTTCCGATGCTGAGATGAAAAGAGTATTTAATTTGGGAATAGGACTTATTGCTGTTGTTGGAGAAGAGAATGTCGATACGGTTCTTGAATTTTCAAAAAAATTAAATTATAATTGTGTTGTTATGGGAGAAATAAAATAAACGAGGTCTTTTTGAAAAGAGTTGGAGATATATTATTATCGGGAGTTTTTATCATTATTTCGTTTCCCGTTCAATTGTTAATTTTTCTATCGCTTTACGTTGACTTAAAAGAATTTCCGGTTTTTGTTCAAACAAGAGGTTTGACTTTGGAAAAGGGGCGATTCAGAATGATTAAATTCAAAACAATCAAAACTCTTCCGAAAAATATTTCAGAACACAATGCTTTCTTAAAACCTCGCTTATCAAAATATATATCAAAATTTTGCAAATTTCTTCGTGTTACCGGACTTGATGAGATTCCCCAACTTTACAATGTTTTGTCGGGAAAAATGGCGCTGGTAGGTCCGAGACCTCTTATGTTGTCCGATTTAGAGTTAATTAAAAAAGATTTTCCCGAGCAATATTTTGTCCGAAATTCATTAAACTCCAAACCGGGATTAACCGGACTTTGGCAATTGTTCGGGAACAGAGAGGAAGGAATTACCAACCTAATTGAACTTGATAAACTATATGAAATAAACAAGTCTTTACGTCTTGATCTAAAATTG
>CAYLYR010000085.1:0-2737 GCA_964387835.1 uncultured Melioribacter sp. | reverse complement strand
AGTAGTGATTTTCCTAAGATTATCGATATTAAGGATAAATCGCAAGCCGGTTAAATTTATAAACCGGCGTTTAGTCTTTCCGTTCTATCGGCTAATTTTAATTTCTCAATTATCTCGAACAAATCTCCATCCATAATATTTGTCAGATTATACAATGTAAGTCCGATTCTATGGTCGGTAACTCTATTTTGAGGATAATTATAAGTGCGGATTTTCTCGCTTCTATCGCCGCTGCGAACCATCGATTTGCGTTGTTCGGCTTGTTCTTTGTTATGTTTCTGCAGTTTCATATCGTAGAGTCTTGCTTTCAAAACCTTCATCGCTTTCTGACGATTTTTTAATTGGGAACGCTCATCCTGACACTGCACAACGATTCCGGACGGGAGGTGAGTAATTCTAACAGCAGTTTCGACTTTATTCACATTTTGTCCGCCGGCGCCGCCGCTGCGATAAATATCAATCTTTAAATCTTTCGGATTTACTTCGACTTGCACATCTTCAACTTCCGGCATTACGGCAACTGAAGCCGCCGAGGTGTGAAGCCTGCCGCTTGCTTCGGTAGCGGGAACACGCTGCACGCGGTGAACGCCGCTTTCAAATTTAAGTTCTCCGTAAACGCCTTTTCCGTTAACCGAAAAGACAACTTCCTTCAGTCCGCCCATACCGCCTGATTCATTCAAATCGATGATTTCGTATTTCCAGCCGACGCGTTCTGTAAAACGTGTGTACATACGGAATAGATCGGCAACAAAAAGAGCCGCTTCGTCGCCGCCTGTTCCGGCGCGAATTTCCATAATTACGTTTTTGTCGTCATCAGGGTCTTTGGGAATTAACAGCAGTTTTATTGTGTCTTCCAGCGAAGCTTTCTTTTCCTCGAGTTCTTCCAATTCCGCTCTTGCTAAATCCTTAAAATCTTCTTCTTCGTCGGATTTAAGAATCTCCTGATTATCTTTAATATCGGCAAGCGTCTGCTGATATTCGTTATAAGCGTTTACAATATTTTCCAACTCGCTTCTTTTTTTACTAAGTTCAATCAATTTTTTCTGATCCGACATATATGCCGGATCGGCTAACTGATTGTTTATTTCGTCATACTTTTCTTTAATAGATTTTAATTTTTCTATAAAGTCCATTTTTTCCTCAAATTTAGATTGTGAATATAATGAAATTTTATGCAAATTTAATTTTTGAAACAAATGAACTTAACAAATAGAAATATGAAAAAATTCGACATCCCCAATTATTTTCAAAGCAGCGTTATTTCAAAAGTAAAAAGTTTTAGAAAAATTGACGATAAATATAAGAATGATTTTTCCCCGACTTTACTTGATTTCGGGAAAATCCGCTTTTACATTTCGCGGCATTTCGGTTTTTGTTACGGAGTTCAGAATGCGATTGAGATTGCATATACGGCTCTGAATGAAAATCCCGATAAGCGAATTTTTATGCTTAGCGAAATGATACATAATCCGGATGTTAATAAAGATCTGAAAGAACAGGGAATTAATTTTATTCAGGATTCGCATGGTAATCCCTTGCTGGATTGGAATGAAATTAATTCGGAAGATATTGTAATAATTCCGGCTTTCGGCGCGTCGATTGAAACCGAAGAAAAGCTGAAGGAAAAAGGAATTAGTCCGGCTCGTTACAATACAACTTGTCCCTTTGTAGAAAAGGTTTGGAACCGTTCATATCAAATCGGTGAAAAAGGATATTCTGTGATTATTCACGGGAAGTATAATCACGAAGAGACCAGGGCAACTTTTTCCCATTCAAAATCGTCTGCGCCTTCGCTGATAATATTAAATATGGAAGAAGCGGAATTTCTTTCACGTATTATTTTAGGGGAAATTCCATACAATAAATTTTATGAGAAATTTAAGGGTAAATATTCCGAACATTTTAATCCGGAAGAGGATTTACAAAAAATCGGAGTTGTTAACCAGACAACAATGCTTGCCGAAGAAACTCAAGCCATAGCCGATTTACTCAGGGAAACAATGATTAAGAAGTACGGGGAAAGCAATGCGGCGCTGCACTTTGCCGACAATCGGGATACGCTTTGTTATGCTACGAATGATAACCAAACCGCAGCAAAAGCTCTTGCCGAATATGATGTTGATTGTGCCGTTGTTGTCGGCGGCTACAATAGTTCGAATACTTCCCATCTTGTTGAATTGCTTGAAAAGAAACAGACGACATATTTTATATCGAATGTAAATGAAATCGTTTCTTCTTCGGAGATATTTCATTTTTCTCTTCATGAAGGAAAACGAATTCACTCTAATAATTTTATCCCCGACAATGAGGAAGTAACAATTTCAATAACTTCAGGCGCGTCTTGTCCCGATTCCGAGGTGGAAAAGGTGATAAAAAAAATACTCGGGTTCTATAATATTACAAACGAACTCGAAAAGGTTACCCCGAAGAGAATCAATAAATAATTTTTTACGGAAACTCACATCGGGCTGAATCAAACCGAGTCCATGCTAAATAGAGCTTTAGATAATAGAAGAAAAAATTAAGTAATAGTACTTATTAATTCACCGTGTTTCTTCAGCATTTTATTCGGTACGCTCCTTATTATTGAAGTGGTAAGCCCCTCAATTAAATGCTTCTTCAGAAAAGTTTTTTCAACTACTAAGCTTACTTCTCGGACAGGCAAATATTCTAAAAACTTTTCTACTAAATATGTAGCTTTTCGTCTTTTTAAAATTCTAGTATAAATATTTTGTGA
>CAYLYR010000084.1:0-9215 GCA_964387835.1 uncultured Melioribacter sp. | reverse complement strand
TAACAATTATTTTATTCCTCTCTCACAAAAAAATTAAAACTGAAGTTCCTTCAACAAATATCGTTCAAAATTATTAACGTAAAACTTTTTCCCTTTACGAATAATTTCGATTCCTTCATCATTTAGCAGTTGAATCTGTTTTTCAATCCCGCCCGGAAATTTCGGATTTAGTTCTCCTTTCCCTTTCAATGTTCTCCACCAAGGAATTAAATTTTCGGTCTCACCTTTCTCTTTCATTTCCTCCGATGCATTTGCAGAAATCCAAGCAAAAATTCCCGTTGTAAGAGGACAGGCGGTAGTAGTCTGATGCTTTAAAGCAAGCATATTACGAATAACATTTATCGTCAGCAATTCTCCCTTCACAGGCATTTTCATAATTTCAAAAACTTCAATCGGAGCAGGAATAACCATAGTGCCTTCGCCCCATTTCTCCGCTTGCTTTCCTTCAAGTGAAATTATCTTAGGTAAGTCTTTGCTGTTGTTTAACTTTTCAACCCAAGTTTTTTTCCCTGACATAATTCCTCAATAATTTAATAAGCCGTACCGAAAATATAATTCGGCACGGCTAATTTTATTTATTTTCTATTATAAACTACTCTTCACTCATAAACGGATATGTCCAGTCATGCGGAGGAGTGAATGTTTCCTTAAGCGTACGAGCCGACATCCAGCGAAGCAAGTTCATTGCGCTGCCCGCCTTATCGTTTGTGCCGGAAGCACGCCCGCCGCCAAACGGCTGCTGCCCGACAACCGCCGCCGTCGGTTTATCGTTAATGTAAAAATTACCGGCAGCGTTTCTTAATCTCTGTTCCATGTAATTAAGCACATTTCTATCCTGCGACCAGATAGCTCCGGTTAACGCATAAGGAGAAGTAGTATCGCACAGTTCGAGCGTTTCTTCAAACTTATCGTCATCGTAAACGTAAATTGTTAATACCGGACCGAAAATTTCTTCCTGCATAGTTTTGAATTTCGGATTAGTCGTAACGATTGTAGTAGGTTCGATAAAGTAACCTTTCGAATCGTCATAATTTCCGCCGGTAATAAATTCCGCTTCGTCCGAATCCGCCGCATATTTTATGTACTCGGTAATATTATCAAAAGCGGCTTTATCAATTACCGCCGACATGAAGTTTGTGAAGTCTTCTACATCACCGACTTTTACTTTTGCGACTTCAGCGACATATTTTTCCTTAAATTCTTCATATCTCGATTTAGGCAAATACATTCGCGAGGCGGCGGAGCATTTCTGCCCTTGATATTCAAACGCCGCACGTAAAGCAGCAACTACAACTCCGTCAATATCCGATGAATTGTGAACGAAAATAAAATCTTTGCCGCCGGTCTCTCCGACGATTCTCGGATAGTATTTCATGTTGGAAATGTTGCTGCCTACAGTCCGCCACATATTCTGGAATGTAGCGGTAGAACCCGTAAAGTGAATTCCCGCCAAATCGGGGCTTTCTAATGCCGGACGTCCGACGCTAGCACCTGAACCGGGGACGAAATTTATCACGCCGTCCGGAAATCCCGCTTCCTTAAACAGAAGCATTAGCTGATAAGCTGAATATACTGCGCTGGAAGCCGGTTTCCACAATACTACATTTCCTACAAGTGCGGGGGCAGTAGGCAGATTGCCTGCAATTGATGTGAAATTAAACGGAGTTACCGCAAAAATAAATCCTTCCAATGCACGATATTCAACGCGGTTCCACATTCCCTTTGGAGAATAAGGCTGATCTTTCATTAACTCCGCCATGTAGTAACTGTTGAATCTCCAAAAATCAATCAGCTCGCAAGCCGAATCAATTTCAGCTTGAACAACGGTTTTAGATTGCCCCAACATTGTAGCGGCATTTAATCTTGCACGCCAAGAACCCGAAAGCAATTCGGCAGCTTTCAAAAATACGGCGACTCTCTGTTCCCAAGGCATTTCAGCCCATTCTTTTCTTGCCTTAAGCGCCGCATCAATCGCCATTTGAACTTCCTCTTTCCCGGCTTTATGGAAATGCCCCAATAATTTCGAGTGGTTATGCGGAACTCTCATTTCGCCCAAATTTCCGGTTCTTACTTCCTTCCCGCCGATAATCAACGGCACTTCAATTTCCTTCTCCTGAAGTTTTTTCAATTCGGCTTTTATCTCGGCTCTCTCCTTAGTTCCCGGAGCGTAGGATAAAATCGGTTCGTTTGCCGGAACCGGTACTTTAAAATATGCATTTGACATTTTATGTCTCCTTATTCATTTGTTAAGATTCAATATTTAAATTTATTAATTTCACTTCCTATAACGAAGTGATTTTTTTCAAGTCTCGGAATTCCTATAATTTAACCAAGCTCAAACTGTACGAATTCCCCCCTTTCCCCAATTGCAAAATTATTCGTTCTCCCTTGCCCGATTGCTTTTGATGCTTCTTCCACGTAACATTTGATTGCATCTTCCGGCGGAATAGAATCAATCTCCCCGATTTCAGATTTGTAACCGCCTGTAATTAATTTTATGCCTTGCAAAGGATTTATACCGACCACAGGAAAATCCGTTCCGAAAGCAACCGCAATATTTTCATAAAGAAATTTTTTAACAGGAAATGAATTTTTAAGTTCTTCTTCCCCGCGATATTTGGTTATCAAATGTTTGTCCGTAAAAAAATGAAACGGCTGCATTGATGCAATCAAGTTTAATTCCTTAAAGCGTTTTAAATCAAACGAAGAGACGTGTTGTGCATGCTCTATTCTATGGGCAATTACAGAATCCGGATTTTGTTTCCTTACTTCCTCAAATAAGTTTAACACTTCGCTTACAGCTCTATCTCCGATAGCATGAATTGAAATTTGGAGACCGATTTTATCGGCAAGAATAGCATTAGACAATAACGTTCTCTCCTTTAATTCTTTTGTCGGCAATCCGAAGTTATTCGGCTCATCTTTGTATGACTTAAAAAACCACGCGGTTTTAGCGCCGAGAGAACCATCAGCAAAACCCTTAGCGCCGATTATTTTAATGTTTTCACAAAGCTGAAGTTCACTTTCAATAAATTCTTTTACCCTTCCGATAGGGATTGAAATTGAGATTTGAAAATCATCTAACTTTTCCTCGCGGCAAAACTTTTTGTAAACATCCAAGTCTTCAATATCAAAAAGCATATCATGAACTCCGGCCAAACCGAATTTACGCGCTTGTTCAATTCCTTTCTTCAAAGCCGAAAGTTTTCTTTCAACGGAGAGTTTGGGAATAAAACCGTTAGCGTAAAACAACGCCGCATCTTTAATAATACCGGTAGGTTCGCCGTTTAACAATTCAACTTTACCTCCTTTCGGAGGAATAAAATTTTTATCAATACCAACAAGCTCAAGCGCTTTGGAATTAAACAATGCCGTGTGCAAATCCATTCGATAGAGAATTACCGGACGGTTAGGAATAACTTTGTCAATCCACCTTTTATCAGGAACTTCTCCGCCGAAGTTATTCTCTGTCCAATTCATTCCGATAATCCACGCATCTTTATTCTTTTTTGAGTAACAGAAAAGTTTATCTTGAAATTCTTTTTCTGAATGGACATTCGATAAATCGAGTCTTTCAAGCGACAAACCTCCCTCTATTAAATGAACATGCGCATCATAAAATTTCGGAACAACGAATTTCCCTTTTAAGTCGATTAACGATGAACCGGAGTCAACGAATTTTTTTGCAGCTTTACTGCCGCCGAAATAAAGAAATTTTCCATCACCAATTACCATAGCTTCCTTTCGTGCAAACGAACCGTTCACGCCGTAGATATTACCGTTAATGTAAACCTCTTTTTTCAAACCGCTTTTCTATAAATTAATATTGTTATTCTTCGCAATGGATTCTTCAGCCGTCTTTTTTTTGTACTCGGTTAATTTCCTTTTTAGATTTTCATCGGAAAGAGCCAGCATTTCCACCGAAAGTATTGCGGCATTTTTCGCTCCGTCAATTGCTACAGCGGCAACCGGAACTCCGCTCGGCATCTGCACAGTGGAAAGAAGGGAATCCATTCCGTCTAACTTGGATTTAATCGGGACGCCGATAACCGGCAAAATCGTATTTGCAGCGGTTACTCCCGCAAGATGCGCCGCTCCTCCGGCTCCGGCAATTATAACTTTCACTCCTCTACCCGCCGCCGCTTTTGAATATTCGGAGTGCTCTTCGGGTGTACGATGCGCAGACAAGATTTTAACTTCATAAGGAACAGCAAATTCAGCGAGTAAATCAGCTGCTTTTTTCATAATCGGCAAGTCGGAATCACTTCCCATTATTATACTTACTATTGGATTATCCATTTTTACCCTTTTGATTTGATAAAAAGAAAATGAAATATAAGAATTGTTAAATTAATCTTGAAGTATCAATTAACTCCCGTACGAAAAAATAATATCTAAGGAATAATTTTCTTCGGGATTTATTTTTTCCTTATCGAACCGGCGCCGGAAACTTCTTGATTAATCAACGTTGGAGAACCGAAATAAGTTAAGTCCGCAGCTCCGCTAACATCGGCGTAAAGTGCGCTTGTAACATTAACGGCAGCGTTTGCAGCTCCCGAAACTTGAATCTTTGTTGTTTTTGTAATTAGTTCTTTTGCATTGAGTTCAGCTGCACCGGAAAGATCAACTTTAAATAAATCCGCTCTGCCGCTTAAAGTAGCTTCTGCCGCCCCGCTTATATCGAGACTTAGCATATCGGTCTTAATTCCATTAGCGGTTAAAGTGTTTGCGCCCGATAAATCCACACCGTTAAGTTGAGAAGTAGTAACTTCTACTAATAATTTTTTTGTGGGAGAAACATTTTTCCTCGTTGACAAATATAGGGTTTTATCATCAACGCTGACTTTAACATATTTCATTAAATTGGAATCGGTGATTACTTTGACATCCGGTTTATCTGCAAAATGGACTTTGATATCAAATGCGCCCGAAGCGTCAAGCATACGAAAATTACTTACATTGTATTCTTTTTCAACAATATTTCCGTTTCCTCTAACTTTATGAAATCCGCATCCGGTTACAAAAGCAAAACCGATTATCAGCAAAATGGCTTTATTTATGATTTTCATAATTTCCTCTTTTTGAAAATTATGACGAAGAATAACATAAAAAGTTTTAAATTATTGTTCGGGAATATTTTTTATTTAATAATGCTAAGTTCAAAATATCAGGATTTCTTTGAAGGAAGAACAATTTTATAAACTACTCGACGAAGCCTTTGACCATTTATGGAACGGTCGTTTCAGACTTGCGCTTCCCATTGCCGAAAAGTTAATTAACGCCAGACCGAACAACAGCAAAGTGGCAATTTGTTATGCTTGGGCACTTCTCGAGAACGGAGATCCTGTCGGAGCAATGGAATACGCAAACTCTGCAGTTGAACTTAACGGCGCTCCTCTTTTATCCAATCTCTATCGCGGTTATATCCTGATGAGAATGAGTATCTTCGAGGGCGCAATTGCCGATCTTGAAGTCGCTCACCGTGAGCATCTGAAATATTTTGTTTGGAGCTTGGAAAACAAAGCAAAAGCTTTTGCCGGATTAAATAATTTTGAGGATGCTCTTGAACAAATTTCTCTTGCTTTAAATCTTGATCCTAACAAAAATCCGGCTTTACACGAACGCTACAAGCTTTACGTTCAGGCAGTAAAAGTTTCGCACGGTAAAGAACTTGACTTGCCTTATGCTAAAAAAATAATCGAGTATTGTCAGAAAGGCTTTAAATATAAAGAATATTGGTTCCCTCTATATTTCTCGAGAAAAATTTCATCGGATGATAACTTAAAAGAGCTGCACGAGACAGCATTAATTTCCGAAATTGAAGCAATGTATTATATGTACCAATATCTCCCCGCATTTAAAAAAGCAGAAGAACTAAAAGAAAAACTTTCTGCAAATCCAAGATTTGATAAAATATATAAATTATTACTTCCTCGTGTTGAGAAAAAGAAATCGCTCATTTCCAAAACTTTATTTGATGACGATAATAAAGTTTCGAAGCAAAAGGCAAAAGAGAAAAAAATCGATACTTCACTTCTACGTTCGGAATCTCTTTTTTACCCTCATGAAAAAGGGGATGTCTTTAAGCTGCAAATTTATGATGAAAAAGATCCATTCTTTGAAAAAGGGAAAGGTCCTTATTTTTCATCAATAGATGCCGACAAAAAGAAAAAAATTGCCGCTGAAGTAATTTTTGCAAATCCTCTTTTCAGGATTGAAGATTCCGTAATTGACGGGAAATTAGCTTGGTACATGAATGACCTTTTGGTTTCTACAAACGTTTTTGAAGTTCCCATTTCCAATGAATGGGATTCGGTCGTTTTTTCTCAACCTCTCGAAAATGAAAAAGGTTTCCGGGAAAAGGGACAAGGCAAAGTAGAGCTTTATTTCGATAATTTTAAAGTAGCCGAAACATTTTTCATCCTCGGAAATGAAGATAAGAAAGTTGCGGATAAGCCGGACCCCGCTCAAAAAAGCGGGAATGACGAGGAAGAAAAAACCGAGATAAAAAACAAATTAAGCTCTCAAAGTAAAATTATTGAACCTGAAGAGGAAAAATCTCTTGACGAACTGATGAATGAACTTGATGAATTTATCGGTTTGGAATCAATAAAATCGGGCATTAGAGAATTAATTGATTTTCTGAAGTTTCAGAAACAACGCGATAAACTCGGGCTTAAATCTTCCGAGGACATAAATGTTCATTCTCTTTTTATCGGAAATCCCGGAACAGGAAAAACGACAATCGCTCGCCTTATGGGACAGCTTTTCCGCTCCATGGGAATTCTGCCGAAAGGTCATGTTGTTGAAGTGGACCGCTCGGCGCTTGTGGGAGAATTTGTAGGTCAAACCGCACAGAAAACAGATCAGGCAATTGAATCTGCAATAGGCGGAGTTTTATTTATTGACGAGGCATACACGCTTTACAAACCGGGTGGAAAAGATTTTGGTCAGGAAGCAATTGATATTCTCTTAAAAAGAATGGAGGATAAAAAAGGAGAATTCGTTGTAATTGCCGCCGGTTATCCTGATGAAATGGAAACTTTTCTACAAGCAAATCCGGGACTGAAATCGAGATTTAACCGTAAATTTATATTTGAAGATTACACGCCTGATGAGATGATGAAAATCTTTGAATTGATGTTAAATAAAAACGAATATGCAATTGACGATGAAGCAAAGGAATTTTTGAAGAAAAAATTACTGGAACTTTACAGAAAGAGAGATAAGAATTTCGGCAACGCAAGAGAAGTAAGAAGAATTTTTGATAAAGCCAAGCTAAACCTCAGCAAACGACTTCTGACTTTATCCGAGGAGGAATTAAAGAACATAACCAAAGAACAATTCTCTACATTTGTTTTGTCCGACATCAAAAATGTTTTTGCCGAACAAGAGGGGAAAAATGTTAAACTCGGAATTGACGAGGAAGAACTTGAAGAAGCTTTGGGAGAACTCAATAAGCTAATCGGAATAAACTCGATTAAGGAAGAAGTTAATCGTCTCGTAAAGTTAGCAAGATATTTTGCCGAACAAGGCGAAGACTTAAAAAGCAAATTTTCAGACCACATTCTATTCCTCGGAAATCCGGGGACCGGAAAAACAACAGTTGCGAGAATTATCTCCAAAATATTTTCCGCTCTCGGCGTTTTGGAAAAGGGACATCTTGTAGAAACAGATAGAGAAGGGCTTGTCTCGGGATTTATCGGACAGACAGCCGAAAAAACAATGAACATGATAAACAAAGCTATGGGCGGAACGCTTTTTATCGATGAAGCTTACACCCTTGTAAAATCGGGGGATGAAAAGGATTTCGGAAAAGAAGCAATCGATACTTTGTTGAAACAAATGGAAGACAAGAAAGGGAAGTTTATTGTAATTGCGGCAGGTTACACCGATGAGATGAACCGTTTTATTGAAAGCAATCCGGGGATGAAATCACGTTTCAGTAAAATATTTGAGTTTGATGATTACACTCCGGATGAACTGCTTGAAGTTGCCGAGAAACTATTTGAATCCAAAAATTTATCTCTCGACGAAACAGCAAAAGGAAAATTACTGATGTACTTGATGGAACAGTACAGAAACCGTGATAAAACATTCGGAAATGTCAGACTTGTTCGAAATATCATCGAGAAAACTCAGCAGCAGCATTTACTTCGCCTTGCCGATTTATCACCCGAAGAGCGTGAAAAAATTTCAATTAACACAGTTACAGTTGAAGATATTCTTCCGCAAATTTCCGAAAAACAAAAACAGAAAAAATTCGTAATCGAAGGGAACCCTGAAGTTTTACAACAACTCCTTGAGGAACTTGATTCGCTTACCGGATTGGATAATGTGAAAGCGGAAGTTAATAGAATCGTAAAAAGTTTGAAAGTAACTAAAATGCGCAAAGAGCGCGGACTAAAAGTTATCGATAGAAGTTTACACTCCGTTTTTACCGGTAATCCCGGCACCGGCAAAACAACTGTTGCGAGATTATTAAGTAAAATCTTTAAGGAATTAGGTCTGCTGGAAAAAGGGCATCTCGTTGAATGCGACCGTTCCGCCCTTGTAGCCGGCTACCAAGGACAAACCGCAATCAAAGCTGACGGCTTAATTAAGCAAGCTCTCGGCGGCACTTTATTTATTGATGAAGCTTACACACTTTCGCGCGGCGCAAATGATTTCGGGCAGGAGGCAATTGATATTCTTTTAAAGCGAATGGAAGACTTCAAAGGAAAGTTCGCCGTAATTGTAGCCGGTTATACAGAAGAGATGGAACAGTTTTTAAATTCAAATCCGGGACTTCAATCAAGATTCCAAATCAAGCTTCATTTTGAAGATTACACTCCGCGCCAACTCCTCGAAATTGCTTACAATATCGGGAACAGTAACGGTTATATTTTAGACGAAGGAGCATTGCAGTTACTCCTTGAGATTTTTGAAAAACTTTATGACAAAAGAGATAAAAATTTCGGGAATGCCCGCACTGCAAAAAATATACTTTTTAAAGTAATAAGTTACCAAGAAGAACGTATTTCCAGCTCGGTTGATTTATCCGACAACGATCTGGTTACTCTTACTTACGAAGATGTTCAAAACCTAATTGAAAATTCGGATTTTTGATTTGGTGTAATAATTTATCGGGGACTATCTTTTGCACATATGCAATTTTTGTAAAAACTTCAGCAATCTTTTCTTCTGCAAGGCTTTTATTGTGGGACCTAGAGGAT
>CAYLYR010000083.1:0-9224 GCA_964387835.1 uncultured Melioribacter sp. | reverse complement strand
TATTAAACATTTTCAGTTTTAGATGTTTTAAACGGAGCGTTATTTTCCGTTGCAGAAATTTTCCTCGGAGTAACGTTCCAATAATTTTTTCTTAACGGAATTAAGAGGGTATTTGTCCGGCATCAATATGTAATGTAATCCTACTCCGTCAAAAATAGCGCCGAGAATTTTTGCTTCGGCTTTGGGATTTTTAACTTTGCACTTTCTGAACAACTTTTCGATTACAGAAATCCCTTGCGTAACAAAATCATTAAAGAAATTTGAAACCTCTTCAAGAATATCGGGCTGGACGGACATCATAAAATATAGCTTCCAAAAATCACTTTCATTTTTAATTGAATCGAAACTTACCGTAAAAAGTCTCCGCATTTGTTCGGCGGGGGAAAGAGAGTTATCCATTGAACGAAACATTTCATCCAGCATAGGCTGAATCATTCCTACTACCGCATGCAGCAGTTCTTTTTTGCTTTTGAAATAATTGTAAGCCAATCCTTTTGAAATTTCAGCTTCCTTGGCAATGTCGTCAATAGTTGTTGCGGAAAAACCTTTCCGAGCAAAAAGGGATAGAGCGGTATTTAGAATCTTAGCTTTTGTTTGATTCCGTTTCTCGATGTTTTGTGTTTCTGTTCTCGGCATAATCACTTTATTTTTTTATAGACAAAAATAATAAATTGTTCTTGCTTTGCAAAGTGGAAATTGTTAATTTTTGACTGAACATTTAGTCAAAAAAATAGTAAGATTATGAAAAAAATAATTGTTGTACTTCTATATATTTCGTTCGGGTTTCTTTATGCACAGGATGCCGATGTTTTAGTAAAGAAAGCAAACCATAATCTACTTGGTAAAACAAGCAGCGGAGAAAGCACGATGCGCATTATCAGACCCGACTGGACAAGGGAAATTTCGATGAAATTCTGGTCTAAAGGGACAGACTTTTATCTGATTTATATTACTGCGCCAGCGAGAGATAAAGGACAGGTATTTTTAAAAAGATACAATGAAATTTGGAACTACATGCCTTCAATCAATAGAATAATTAAAATACCACCCTCAATGATGGGGCAATCTTGGATGGGAAGTGATTTCAAAAATAATGATTTGCTGAAACAAAATTCTCTTGTAACCGATTATACGCATAAAATTGTCGGGAGAGAAAAAATTAATAATTATTTCTGTTACAAAATAGAACTTATTCCCACACAGAATTCCGCCGTTGTTTGGGGCAAAGTATATTTGTGGATTTCTCGAAAAGGAAATATGATTTTAAAAGCAGAATATTACGATGAGGATTTAAAATTGATGTACACGGAGCTTACCGACAATATTAAAAAAGTAGGCGGAAGACTTTTGCCGATGCGGATGAAAATGATTAATAACCGAGAAGTAGGAAACTCAACTGAATTTGAGTATTCCAATATTACTTTCGATAAACCAATCTCTTCAAGTTTCTTTTCCAAAAGTAAAATGAAGCATCTTAAATAATGAAAAGTATTTACAAAATATCATGGCGGAATCTTTGGCGAAATAAGCGAAGAACAATAATTACGGCTTCTTCAATCGTGATTGCCGTAATACTTGCTATCGTTACTCGTTCAATGCAGGAAGGCTCTTACAAGAATATGATAAACAACTCGGTTAAATTATCAACCGGTCATATTCAAATTCATGAAAAAGGTTTTTGGGAAAAGAAATCGATAGAAAAAACTTTTTACGATAATTCCAAGCTGGTAAAAAGGCTGAAAGAATATCACCCTCAATTTCTTATTCCGAGATTATCTTCGTTTGCTCTTTGTTCTGCCGGAAAGCATACGAAAGGCGTTTTTGTCAGCGGTATTGTCCCGAGCATTGAGAGTAAAGTCTATAATATTAAAAAGAGATTAATCAAAGGAGAATTTATTTCCGATGACGGGAACGGAATTTTGCTGGGAGATAAATTAGCTTCGTTTCTAAATGTTGATGTAGGGGATTCGGTTGTGCTTCTGGGGCAAGGGTATCATGGCGTTACCGCAGCCGGTTTGTATCCGGTAAAAGGAATTTTTCATTTACCGAGCAAAGAAATTAATTCTTCGATGATTTACTTATCATTAAAAACCGCTCAAAATCTTTATTACGCACCGAGCAGATTAACTTCATATTCGTTGATTTTTAATAACAGCGAGAATCTTTCCGAAAGAGCCGAAAAAATTAAAAAATCAATAGGCAATAATTATGAAGTAATGACCTGGATGGAGATGAGTCCGGAAATTGTTCAAGTAATCGAAACCGATAGGTCAGGCGGAATATTTATGCTTGGAATAATTTACGTTATAATCGGGTTCGGGATTTTCGGTACACTACTGATGATGACATTGGAAAGAAGAAAAGAGTTCGCAATAATGATTGCCGTCGGTTTGAGGCGGGGACGGCTGAGATTAATCTTATTCTGGGAAACAGTTTACTTAAGCATTCTAAGCGCATTTTCGGGAATTATTTTAGCGCTTCCTATCGTTTATTATTTCCATATTTCCCCAATAAAGCTTACGGGAGAAACAGCTAAAATGATGGAGGATTACGGAGCCGATCCCTTTATGCCGTTCGCATTAAGGAGTGATATTTTTCTTTATCAGGCTTTGGTCGTACTTATTTTAGCTTTGATTGCCGCAATTTACCCGATTGTTAAAGTTAATAAATTGAACATATTAAAAGCAATGAGAGATTAGAATGATTTTAGCTTTAGCTTGGAAAAATGTTTGGAGAAATAAACTGCGTAGTCTGATTATTATCGCTGCAACTACCCTCGGACTTGTAGGCGGGATTTTCAGTTTGGCTTTTTCCAACGGAATGCTGGTGCAGATGATTCAATCTACAATTCAAACGGAAACAGCGGATTTGCAAATACATAATAAAAATTTCAAAACGAATTACGATATTCAATATTCTATTCCTAAAGCGGATGAAGTGATTCGGGAAGTAAAGAAAATCAAGGGAGTAACTTCAACGGCAAAACGTGTAGTTATTTCAGGAATGGCAAACAGCGCATCAAACGGTTTGGGAGTGATGATTGTCGGCGTAAACCCTTCCGATGAAAAGCATATTTCGGATATACATTCGAGAATAGTTAAGGGAAAGTATTTTAACGGGAAAAGAAATCCTGCCGTTGTAGGTGAAAAACTTTTGGAAAAATTAAATTTGAAGCTCCATTCAAAAATAATTTTAACTTTTCAGGATAAAGCCGGAGAGATTACAACGGCTGCTTTCAGAGTGGCGGGAGTTTACAGAACAAACAATTCACAGTTTGAGCAAAGTAATATTTTTGTAAAGGAGAAAGACTTAATCAGGGAAGCGTCCCTTGCCGATAATTATTCCAATGAAATTGCGCTTAGGATTTCGAACCAAGGTGTAATTAACTTGCTTAAAGAAAAAATTGAAACGATTTTTAAACGGAATTCCGCATTATCAAATCTTGAGGTTGAAACGTGGAGCGACTTGAAACCGAGCTTAGAAATAATGCGGCAATATTCGGATCAGTTCCTGGCTATATTTATTATTATTATTTTAATCGCATTAAGTTTCGGCGTTGTAAATACAATGTTGATGGCGATTATGGAAAGGACTCACGAAATAGGAATGCTGCTCGCAATCGGTATGAAGCGTTCAAAAGTATTTATTATGATTATTTACGAAACGGTTTTTCTTACTTCGGTCGGAGGTGTTGTCGGAGTTTTTCTTGCGTATATTTTGAATTTGATAACAGGACGTACGGGAATTGACTTGTCCCTTCTCTCCAAAGGATTAAGAGCCTACGGATATAATCCGATTGTAATTCCTCAAATGGAACCTGTTTTTTACTATAAAGTTTTGATTATGGTTTTTGTCGTTTCGGTAATCTCGGCTGTTTATCCGGCAAGAAAAGCGATTAAGTTGAAGCCTGCCGTCGCAATCAGACATATTGCTTAATGGGAATATCAATAAGGAAATAAAATGAAAGTTATTGAAATTAGAAATTTGGAAAAGACTTATAACGAAACTTCCGTACCTGTGCATGCGGTTAACGGAATAAATCTGGAAATCGGGAAAGGGGAGTTTTCAGCTATTGTCGGACCTTCGGGATGCGGAAAGACAACTTTGCTGAATCTTATTGGCGGATTGGATTATCCGACATCCGGAGAAATTTTTATCGGCAACACAAAAATTAATGATTTAAAAGAAAAGGAGTTAACAGATTTTCGGCTTAATAACATTGGATTTGTTTTTCAGGATTACAATCTTATACCCGTTTTAACAGCTAAGGAGAATATTGAATTTATACTGGAGCTTCAAGGCTGGGCAAAAGATAAGATTGAAAAACGAAGCGCCGAGTTGCTCAAAGCAGTAGGCTTGTACGATAGAAGGAACAACAAACCCTCCGAACTTTCCGGAGGACAGCAGCAGCGAGTTGCAGTTGCGAGAGCACTCGCTTCCAAACCGGAGTTTGTGCTCGCCGATGAACCGACCGCTAATCTCGATAGCAAATCAACGGAGAACTTATTGCGGATTATGGAGGAACTTAACAGAATTGAAGAAGTAACATTTGTATTTGCTACTCACGATAGTAGGGTTATGAAAAGAGCGCATAGAATTATTACCCTTGAAGACGGCAAAATAATTGAAGATTCTGCAAAAGTTAAGGAGCAATCTATATAAAATGAAAAAGTTAGGAGTGTTTTTATTTTTCATATTTATCACTGAGCTTTCTCTTTCAGCTCAAGATTTTCAGTTCTCCGGTTACTTGGAGAATGTTAATTCTGTTTGGGAAATGAAAAATAACCCCAATTGGGCGCTTGATGAAACCGTTACCAATAGATTAAATGTTTCCGCTTACGCCGGAAATTTTACCTTTCATGCGGGACTGAGAAATATTTGGGAATTCGGTGATTTTATCCAAACCATTCCTAATTACGGCAATTATTTGCTTACCGATGCAGGATATTTTGATTTGACAAAAAAAATCGGTTCGGGTAATTCATATTTACTTTATTCAAATCTTGACAGATTTTTCATTAATTATTCTTCCGATAAAATCGATATAACTTTCGGTAGGCAGCGGATAAATCTTGCTGAAAATATGGTTTGGAATCCCAATGATATTTTTAACGCTTACAATTACTACAATTTTACTTATGTGGAAAAGCCCGGCAGCGATGCGGGAAAAATAGAGTATTACCTGAGTGATGTTTCCTCAATTTCTTCCGCGGTTAAAATAGATAAAAATAAAAATGTTACTGCTGCAGCGATAGTAAAATTGAACTACATGGATTATGATTTTCAATTTTTCGGCGGAGTAATGCCTGATGATTATGTTGCCGGCGCAGGCTGGTCGGGAGATATTTACGGCGCCGGTTTCAGCGGAGAAATGACATACTTTAAAGCCAAAAGGATAAACTATTTTGAAAAAGAGAGACTATTAATTGCTCTTGAAGGGAATTACACATTTACAAACGGCCTTCTGCTGGACGGTTCCATATTATTCAATAATCGCGGAACTACGGGAAAAGCGGGACTTAACTCTGCCGTTTTTCGGGAAGATCTGAATGTGAAATATCTTACTCCGGCAAAAGTTTCATTATTTGCCGAAACGGCTTATCCAATCACCCCGCTTTTAAAAGGAACGATTTCTACGATTGTGAACCCATACGATAATTCCTTTTACTTTGGCGGAATGCTGCAGATTTCATTAACGGATAATATTGATTTTAATATTGCCGGGCAGTTATTCCATGGAGAAATCGGGACGGAGTTCGGGCAAATAGGTACGTTTATCTTTTCACAATTAAAGTGGAATTTTTAAGAAAAAGCTCCATTCTCGGAGCTTTTATTAACTTTTGTGGTGAGCAATCATTTCTTCGTTTTTAGCAAGCATTTCGTCATATTCCTGAGCGACTTCTCCAACGGTTTTGCTCGAAATAAGATTATAAATTTTATCTCGTAACTCATTCCATTCTTCATGTAACGGACAAGGATTTTCATCCGAACATTCTTTTAACCCTGTGATACAAGTTAATGTTATTACCGGTCCCTCAATTCGTTCGACTATTTCGAGAATTGAACTATCCAAAGCTAATTGAGTAATCCGAAATCCGCCGCCCCTTCATTTGAACGAGTCCACAAAACCGTACTTTGCCATGCGTTGAAGAATTTTTGCAAGATAATGTGAAGGAATATCTTCAACTTTTGCAATTTCGGAAGACATTGCAAGCATATCCTTCGGATAACGCGCAAGATACAATATTGCTCTAATAGCATATTCACCAGTCTTGGAATAAATCATTTTTCCTCTAAACTTTTTATTTACAAAAGATACAAACGTCTTAATAAAGATAAGAAAAAAGAGATGTATCTGTCAAGTTTATCAAATGTAAAATATTTCGCCTTCTTTCATTATTTCAATAGTACGGTTTGTCGCAGTCGAAATTTCCTCGGCGAATGGAGGAAAAGATTCTTTTTCGATTAAAAAGATGATTTTCGGTTTTTCCTCGAATAAATTTTCTTTGATTATTGTTCCATATTTTTGGAGAAAATGGTGAATGTTTTTTGTCTGATTAAAATCATATTGTACTGATACTTTAATAAACTCTTTCAACTCGATTTTTTCCGCCTTCTCCAATGTCTCTAAACCGGATTTGTAGTATGCTTTTCCGAGAGGACCAACCCCGAGTTTTTTACCGCCGAAAAATCTTATTGAAATTATGATAACATTAGTTAATGAAAAGTGATTTATTGCATTAAGCAAACGTATTCCTGCCGTGCCCGAAGGTTCTCCGTCATCAGAGTACTTTTCTATATTCGGCAAAATTTTGTACGCGTAGCAATGGTGAGTGGCATTGTAAAATTCTTTTCTTATTCCTTCGAGAATATTTTCCGCTTCCTTTTCCGAATCTACCCGAAATGCCTTTCCGATGAAAAGAGATTCCTTTTCCTTAAATTTTGATGTTGCCGGATTTTTTAGAGTAGTTATTTTCATAAATTATTCAAAATAAATTAATTAGAGCGATTTTCAAATTGAAATTGTTCCGCTATTTCTCTATTTTTCAAAACCTAAAATTAATGATTTTATGATAAATCTTGCAGTTTTTGTTTCGGGAAGAGGTTCAAACCTTCGTGCGTTATACGAAAAATTTGTTGCTGATGAAAAATCTCCGGAAATTAAGTTCGTAGTCAGTAATAAATCGGATTGTCCTGCATTGGATTTTGCTCGCGAAAAAGGAATTCAAACTTCGGTTGTTTCAAAAAAAACTTCATCGAGAGTTACATCTTTCGCGGATTTAGCTGAAACTTTTAATGAAAGTGGTATTTCACTTATTGTTCTTGCCGGATTTTTGAAAAGAATTCCCGCCGTATTTATTGATGAATTTAAAGGTAAAATTATCAATATTCATCCTGCGCTTCTGCCGAAATACGGAGGCAAAGGAATGTACGGAATGAATGTTCATCGAGCTGTTTTTGAAAGCGGCGATAAAATTTCGGGAGCGACAGTACATTTTGTTGATAAAATTTACGACCACGGTCGAATAATAAAACAGAGAACAATTCCGATTGACGATGCGGGAAGTCCGGAGGAAATTGCGGAGAGAGTTTTAGAAATTGAACATAAATTATTGCCGGAAGTAGTACTGACGGTTGCTGAAAAATTAAATTCGGAGTTGCACAATGAGTAAAAAACTTGCTCTTATCACTGTTTCGGATAAAAGAGGAATTAAAGAGCTTGCCGAAAAGCTTATTGCCGAGGGCTACGAAATTTTATCTACCGGCGGAACGGCAAAAGAGCTTAATTCTTTCGGTATAGAATGTCTCGAAGTTAAAGATTTTGCAAGTTTTCCCGAAATCTTCAGTGGGAGAGTTAAAACTCTGCAGCCTGAAATTTTCGGCGGAATTTTGATGAGGCGTAATAACGAAAGTGATTTGGAAGAAGCCGAAAAAAACCGCATTGTTCCGATTGACGTTGTTTGCGTTAATCTCTATCCTTTTGCCGAAGTCTCCAAAAGAGCCGACGCAGCTTTGGAAGATAAAATCGAGAATATAGATATTGGAGGTCCGAGCCTGATTAGAGCGGCAGCAAAGAATTATAAATATGTGTCGGTGCTTACTTCTCCATCTCAGTATGAAAATTTTATTGAAAAGCTGAATGAAGGGAATATATCTCTTGAATTCAGAGAACAACTTGCAGCCGCTGCTTTTGCCCATACTGCAGAATATGATGCTTTAATCGCAGATTATTTTGAGGAAGAATTTCTTGGCGGTAAATTTCATTTGAGATTGAATTATCCTTTGACGCGCGAATTAAGATACGGAGAAAATCCGCATCAGAAAGGATTTATTTACGGCGAGTTTGAAAATTATTTCGAGATTCTTCATGGAAAGGAATTGTCTTACAATAATGTTATAGACTTGATTGCCGCCGTAAATTTATCCGATGAAATCGGGGGAAATTCTTGTGCGATAATAAAACACACAAATCCCGCCGGCGCAGCTTTAAGAGAAACGGTTTTGGATTCGTACAATGCAGCGCTTTCCGGCGACCCGGTTTCGTCATTCGGCGGAATAGTTTCAATAAACGGAACGGTTGATGGTAAAACCGCAGAGAAGATGAACGAAATTTTTCTCGAAATTATTGCTGCAAAGGATTTTACCGAATCAGCTTTGAAAATCTTAAAAAAGAAGAAAAACAGAAGATTACTGAAGCTGCTTGGAAAACTTCCGGAAGAAAAAGTATTAAGAAGTATTCCGGGCGGAATTCTATCCCAGGACTTCGATAACAGTAAAGCCGACGATATAGAATTTAAGCCGGTAAGTAAAAATGTGCCGAAAAAGAGTTATATTAACGAGTTAAAATTTGCTTGGATTATCGGGAAGCATGTTAAATCCAATGCAATTGTAATCACAAAGGATTTGAAGATTTTAGGAATAGGCGCCGGACAGATGTCCCGTGTCGATTCGGCAAAAATTGCCGTTGAGAAAGCTTCGGCTCACGGCCACGATTTAACCGATTCTTTTGCCGCTTCCGATGCGTTTTTTCCGTTTGCGGACGGTTTGGAAGTTCTTGCCGGAGCGGGAGTAAAATATATTGTGGAACCCGGCGGTTCCAAAAGAGATTTTGAAGTTATAAGCGCTGCGGATAAGCACGGAGTCGCGCTTTTTTTTACCGGAATAAGAAATTTTAAACATTGAGGAATATGTGAAATTCTTTAACTTTTTGACAAACGACATTG
>CAYLYR010000082.1:0-9240 GCA_964387835.1 uncultured Melioribacter sp. | reverse complement strand
TTTAATAGGCGGGTCCAATTCCTCAACCTTTTCAAACCAAGTGTTGGCAAATTTTACTCCGTATTGCTTCAGAACGCTTGTTGTGCTGTATTCTCCGGAAGGGTTCCAGTATAACGCCCAACCGCAGGGGACGAAGCTTTCCGGAAAAGAATGACCGTTTGTCTCCGTTAGTCCGTATTGCGCCAAGATTTCTTTATAACCTCTTACATGTTCATGTAAATCATTTTCCGCCCACGGTCTGTCGTTTTCCATATCGTACCATTCGGCTCGCGTACGTTTTCCTTTTTCCCAGTGTTCGTGTCCGATTCCGTGCAGACCGAATTCAATACTCGCCGATTTATCCCGAACTAAATTCATTATTCTAATTTGCTCCGGAGAAATATTTTCCGAGTTATCCCAATCGGCGCCGGCTTGAGTAGCAGTAGGATAATTTTTAAGAATATTCAGTCTGTCCATCTCTGCAAGAACAAAGAGAGCCTGAAACCTAATTCCCAACTCTTTCCCGATTTCAATAAAGGGGAGATAGTCGGATGCTTCCATTTTTCTTTTAAATCCGATACGCCACGGTCCTCCGGTTTCTGCAAGAGAACCGCCGTTCATCCATCCCAAATCATCGATTGCAGTCATAAAAGGTTCGGGAAAAATAATTTTGTTCAACATTTTTTGTCCTTAGATTTTACAATACAATGAAAATTTTTCCGGTTTTAACTCCTACATCGGAATTTATATAATAGAAATATACACCGGAAGAGACAAGCTGATTGTACTTGTTATGTAAATCCCAAATTGCAATACTCGGCGCAAGAGAGTTTCCCGAATCATGATAAATTGTTTTAACTAATTCTCCGGCGGAGTTAAATATTTTAATGGTTGCTTTTGCCGGCATATGAACAAATTGCACTTTGTGTTCATTTTGTCCTTGTTCCCAAAGGGCTGCGGCTTTGTAGGGATTCGGTACTACGCGAACCTCATCAAGATTTTTTGTGGAAACAGGAGCATGGGCAACAACTTCAACCGTGTTGTTTATATCTTGAGGATTATTACTGAAACTGTTTTCCAACGGTCCGATAATTCCGTTACCTGAATCGTAAGCGGCAACATAGTAACGATACTTTATTCCGTTTAACACATTGTTGTCGGTGAAAATGTTTACTGTATCCCCGGGAGAAAATAATTTGAAATTATCATCCGGCTGCACAACTTTTCTTTGCTGAGACCAATCGTCGTCGCCGAGATAATACCAAGCATAACGGGGCAATGTTTTATAATAGCCTGTAATTCCGTCAACCAAATCGAATTGTTTTAGCGGAATATAATGAGTGCCTCCGTCAAAATCCTTAAACGTTTGGTCGCCCCAGGTAACTCCGCCGTCGGAGGAACGATAGATTTTATATCCTTCAAATTGAGGGTCGTGCTCGCTGTTATTGCTCCAGATAAGTTTAACCTTTCCATCGTCGGGAATAACTTCCAACTTGGGCGCGGGAGGTGCATCCACAACTTCCCAATTATTTTGGTATAACGTTATAGCTCTTTTAGCATTCTCTTTTAAGTTTTTTTCACTTGTTCCGAAAACAGTGGCGAAAATAAGAGTGTCGGCTTCACCGGGATTCAATGTAAAAGGTGATGAACCGAGAGTTTGCAAACCGTCGGCTCCGAGTCCCAAATAATATCCGGGTCCTCCGTTATCAGCATCGGGGATTCCATCGCCGTCGAAATCATCATCGATTCCGTCTCCGTCGCTGTCCTGAGGATCATTTACGTTCATGACATTATATTTAAAATACCAATCAGAGCGCGCGCCGTTTCCTGCGGGAGTTGTAGCCTGCATCCAAAAATGAAATGCATCGTATGTTGCAACTTTATGGTTTCCGCCCGGCATCCGTAATGCGACAACTCCGGCAAAAGGAATTTGGCTTGGAGGTATTGTTCCTCCGAAAGGACTTTCTTCATATCCGTCATCATCCGTACCGTATGCAACTTGAAGAGCCGGATCATAATAATGGCGGTCGGCATCATAACCGATCCCCGGGTAGAATTCGGGAATAAAACTGAAGTCCGCATGAATGGCGGCTCTCATATCGTGAATAGGCGCCGAGCCTACATTCCTAATCACATAAGCCCAAACAATAAAGTTTTCATATAAAGTTCCTTTCCAAGCCATACCGTGTATAATCATCTGAGTTTTAAGAAAATTCGGGTAAACACGTCCTGTCGCGGTAAGCTGATCCGTTCCGCCCCAAGCTTCTACAACGGAAAAACTTTCCTGGTCGGCTATCTGTTTTCCGTTTTCACCGAACCCCGGCCAGCCTGTTACGGAATCTCGCAAAACCGGATCATTCAGTATTGGGTAAGTTGTAGGCCAAGACGCCGGCCAAGTTGTGCTGTCCGTACTCATACATGCGTAATTTCCGTTAACAAATTGCGGATACGGAAAAAAATGTTCTTCATCCCAGTACGCCGCCGGACCTTCGTCCATAGTTGCGTCGCAAAAGGCTGAATAATCATCTGCCGGATTAGGCCAGCCGCCCACTGCACCGGAGTCCTGATCAATCGGAGCGCCGACGGCAACCCCAACGCAAGTTCCCCAGCTTAATCCGCTGCCTGCGGGATATTCAAATGCGGGAGGTCTTGCCAAAGATGAATTCTGCTCGTTCCCGTCGCATAGTTCTCCCGTATTATTAAACTCGGTTCGGACTTTGTTTATATCGAATATGTTCCATCTCTGGTTAATCATCGGATTGAAAGTTTGAGCCGACATTGTACCGAAAATAAAAATTATAGTTACAAGTATTCCCTTTTTCATTGTCAATTCCTATAAATCTATTCTGATTGAAAATTGATTGAGATTACCGAAAACTCCGTATTTCAAAAATAAATAATCAAGAGTTATTTTATAATCGGTAAATTTCGAGAAATCAAGACCGCCGCCAACGGTGTATGAAACTTCATCATAATTGAATTTGTAGCCGGCGCGTAAATAGAGAGTTTTTTCAAAACCCAATTCAGTTCCCAAGTTATATCTTACATCATAATCTCTACTATCCAGAATATCAAAAGCCGTAAGGAGCGTCCAAGTATCATTATTAATGAAATAATTTGAAATCCCGAATCTGAAAAGAAGAGGAATTTCCCAATCGGAAGTAAGAAGCTCTCCCGGAATTTGTTTCCCTGTAGGGCTTCCCGGAATTACATACGTAATTGCCAAATCTCTTCCGGTAAATTTCATCTTACTGCCGAAGTTAGCTAACGAAGCGGCAAGCCGAAGATTATTATTAAAAAATGAAGTCAAGAAAACAGCGCCGACATCGAATCCGAAAGCATCTGCATGAGCGTTTGCAATATCTTCACGAATATATTTTACTTTAACGCCGAACGAAAATCTATCCGTGAGCTGTCTCGAGTATCCCAAGCCGAAAGAAAAATCGCTTGCGGAAAAGAATCTTCCCGTTCCATCTTGGTCATATACGGTTGTTTCTTCAATTGTCCCGTAATCAAGATATTGCAAATCGGCGCCGATAGTTCCCGCTTCTCCCAAATTCAATGCTCCGGCAATGTAGGAATTTCTTGTTCCCACAAGCCAATTCATTGTGGAAAATGTTAAGGAAATCTCTTTATCCATTCTCGATAATGCTCCGACGTTCCAAAACATTGCCGCAGGTCCTTCAACGGTTGCGATTGCCGCATCTCCCATAGCCATTACTCTTGCATCAACTCCTATTTTCAAAAAGTTTGCAGCCGAAGTTCCCGAGTAATCGACATTTTGAGCAAATGTGTTTTCAACGCTTAACATCGTGAAGAGTAAAGCTGTTATCAAAATTAATATTTTTTTACTTTGAATTAAATTGCCTTTCATTACCAACTCCTGACATTAGAGTATTACAAAAATTTTGCCTGTTTTAATTCCGACCGAAGATGAAATATAATAGAAATAAACTCCGGGCGCTACCATTTGGTTATATCTGTTTTTTAAATTCCATTTTTCAATACTTGATGATGAATTATGTCGTAATATTTTAATGAGTTCACCATTACTATTAAAAATTGAAATTTTAGCTTTTACCGGTAATCCTGTAAATTGAATGGTATGCTCATTAAAAGAAGATTCCCAAATTGCGTTTAGTTTGTACGGATTGGGAACAACCTTCACTTTCTTTAAATCCGATTTTGCAATGGGAAGCTCCGGACGTACCGAAACAGTATTATTAATTTCAGCAGGGTTTGGCGCCGGACTATTTTCAAGCGGTCCGATAATTCCGTTACCCGAATCATACGCCGCAACATAATATCTGTAATTAATTCCGTTTAATACGGTTCTGTCAATAAATACGTTCACCGAATCTCCGTTGTTAAAAGCGCTGATTTTTCCGTTGATTTGCAGCCCTTTTAATGTGTCGTCTTCAACTACGGTACGTACTTGAGTCCAGTTATCGTCTCCGAGATAAAACCATGCAAATTCCGGTAGTGTTTGATAATAATCCGTTATTCCGTCAGCCAAATCATATTGGGCAAGGGGAACATAGTGAATGCCGCCGTCAAAATCGGTAAAACTATCGCTGCCCCAAGTTTGTCCGTTATCTTCGGAACGATAAATTTTATAACCTTCAAATTGTTCATCAGCCTCGCTGTTTGTACTCCAAACGAGAGTAACATTTCTATCGTTTTCAAATGCTTCAACTTTGGGAGCGGGAGGAGCATCAACAATTTCCCAGTTATTTTGATATAAAGTAATTGCATTTTTTGCATTACTTTTCAAATCTTTTTCACTGTTACCGAAAACGGTAGCGAAAATTAAAGTATCGGTTTCACCTGAAGGTAGATCAAATGGAGCCGAACCGATTATTTGGAGACCGTCAGCGCCTTCGCCGACGTAATATCCCGGTCCTCCGTTTTGTGAATCGGGGATGCCGTCTCCGTCAAAATCATCGTCGATTCCGTCTCCGTCGCTATCTTGAGGATCGTTAAGGTTGAGCAAATTCCATTTATAGTACATTTCCGGTTCTCCGCCGCTGCCTGAAGGAGAAGTTTGTCCCTGCCAAAAGTGAGCGGCATCATAAGTCTTAATCTTTCCGTCGCCTCCGGGCATTTTTAAAGCCACAACTCCTGCCCAAGCTATTTTATCAGGAGATAATGAACCGCCTCCTATCGGATCTTCTTCATAACCGTCATCATCGCTGCCGTACGCAAGTTGTAGAGAAGGGTCAAAATAATGTCTATCGGCATCGTAACCAACACCCGGAATAAATTCGGGCAAAAAACCGAAATCAATATGAACTCCCATTCTCATTTGGTTAATCGGCTTGTTGTTGGGATTTCTAATAATAAAAACCCAAACAATAAAGTCATCGTACAAAGTACCTTTCCACGCCATACCCCGCATCATCATTTGTGTACGAAGCCATCTTGTTTTTGAATTACCGCTTCCGAGTTGGTCTGTTCCTCCCCAGCCGTACATAAGGCTTAACATTTCCTGGTCGGCAAGCTGCTTCCCGTTTTTCCCGAAGCCGGGCCAGCCGGTTAAACTGTCTTTCAAAATCGGGATAGTAGGGAGGGAACTGTTTTGAATGTTCATTCCGCTTATACCGTCCTTTGGAATATAATTAGGCCATTGATTAAGCCAAGTAGAGGGCCACGAAGATTCGTCTGTGCTTACAGAAGCCGAAACGGGATTTACAAATTCCGGATAAGGAGCAAAATGTTCCTCGTTCCAAAAGTCAGCCGGACCTTCATCCATAGCTCCGTCGAGGTAGGGAAGCGATTCGGGATTAGTTCCTCCCACTACGGAACTGTCCTGTTCGGCAGGCGCTCCCACGACAACGGCAACGCAAGTTCCCCAATTAAGTCCGCTGCCTTGAGGGTATTCAAATGAAGGAATACGCGCGAGTGAATAGTTTTGATTGTTGCCGTCATTAAGCATACCGACATTATCGAATGTGGTTGCAACTTTATTCACATTCATCACATTCCAACGCTTGTATGCCATCGGATTATTTTGAGGAAGAATTTCCGAGAATCCGAAAAGGAGAATGTAAAAAACTAAAAATATTCTTGAAATATTTAATTCCATATCTTTATCCCGAATTGTATTGTTCTACCCGGACCGTACATTGAGGGATTATTTGTATAATCATGAGATGTAGCCGGGTTGGCGTCATCTCCCGGAATGCCGGAATCGGAATAAACCCACCAGACATTTTTGTCATTAGTAACATTTAAGACTTGAATGAAAAATTGTTCTTTAGTACCTAACAAATCAAAATTTTTGAATAAATTAATATTAAACTCATGTATCCATGGACTTCGTTCGGCATTAGGAGCAAAAGCAGAACGGGTGTAAGGAAATCCTGACGAATAACTTCCGTAAATAGAAAATCCGTAACCGCTTTTTGTCTGATAAAATACGTTTGCTCTGAAAGAGTGCGGTTGGTCCCAATTTGCAGGGAAGGTCCTTGATTCGTCCGTAGCCATTTGAAATAGCACGGATGAGCTGACTAAAGTTTGAGTAAAGGTATAATTGAAAAATGCCGAGAAATTATTCGAGAAATGTTTTTTTAAAGATATTTCAAACCCTTTTACCGTTGAGTAATCAATATTTCCCATCATCTGAAAACGCTTTCCCTCGGATGTTTCGTTCATCACAACGCCGATTAAATCACGAGTTTTACGGTAAAACGCGGTAACATCGAGTGAAACTCTATCACTTACCATTGCTTGAATTCCGAATTCATAATTCGTCGTTTTCTCCGTTTTAATTTCCGTGTCGGAAATAGGTGTGTTTTCCAGTTGGGGATTAGGACGATATTCTCCTGCCGATGCGAGATAATATGTTCCTTCGAACACTTTGAAGAAATTAGGATATTGATAAAAATGTCCGTAGCCGAAACGTATGGCAATTTTATCAGCTATCGGGAAACTAATTCCGAATCGAGGAGTAACATAATATTCTTTTTTTGAATCGGTTAATTTAGCTGATAAATCGGTTAAATCGGATAAATTCATCAATACTTTTCTATTGGGATTAATATAATCAAACCTTGCACCGAGGTTGATTATCATTCCCATATCATCGAATTCCATTTTTTCATTCACATATAAACCGCCGTGTTGAGGCTTGTAATCATATTTCTCGAGTACAGCTCCGCCATCGGGATTTTTCCTTTCGAGAAAAGTATGAAATTGCTCGAAAGTTCCTCCGATTGAAAGATTATGTATTTTATTTATTTGCCAAACATAATCGGCTTTCCCTTCATATCTGTCAAAATTTGTTTCAAACCAAACCCAATCTTCGCCTGTAATTGAAAATTCCGCTGTTCCGGTTTGCGGAAGAATGCTGTAATATGAGGGGTCATCATATACTCGCGAAACAAAATTTCTACTGTATTTTGCAACGGAAACATTCAAAAAGCTTTTGGAATTAAAAACGTAATTTGCTTTTCCGTAAATAAGCTGACTTTTTAATCTAACCCGCGGCGTTCCGTACGGATTGTACTTAAAATAATGATTATAAACGCCTCTGTTTGATTTCGAATAAAAACCTCCGAATGTAAGATGCAGACTTGTAATCGGATTCCAAATAATTCTGCCTTCGCTGAATTGCGTGTCGAGAAACTGCATAGGCACTTTTATCGGTTCTCCGCTTTTATCTTGTCCTTCGCTGTTTACGTACTCAGGATAAATATAACCGTAGATGTACCCGTCCGTACTGTAAACTCTGTGTGAAAATATTACGCCTAACTTTTTGTAAAAGGGGAGCGCCGAATTGAAATAAACTTCTCCGCTGTATGTATTGTTAGAACTATTTGCCAGAACTTTATCCGTAAATCCCTTAAGAGCGAATTTAGGCGTAGCGGCAAGTTGACTGTGAGGCGTAATGCTTACTACCCCCGACATCGCTTCGCCGTATTTCGGACCGAATGTTCCGGAGTGGGTCTCTAAAGAATTTATTCCGAGTTCGCTTATTTGGTCAATGTAAAAGCCGCCCCATAACTGGTCGTTTACTTTTATTCCGTCATAAAGGAAAAGCGTTTCGTTTTCTCTGCCGCCGCGAAAGTGCAATCCGTCCGAAGGAACAGTTGCAAATTGCCCGAAGGCGGGAAGCTCGCTAACCGGCTGCGTTCTGATATTTTTAATTATCCCCGCTTCTTGCGTTAATAGATCTTCAATCGTGCTCTTGGGAAGTCGAGCGATTTCCTCTGAAGTTCTTGCTTGAACTTTACTCGTCAAATCCTTTTGTACCGGAGGATTTTTATATTCAACAACCGTTACTTCTTTAAGGTTAACGCTTTCCATCGAAATCTTAAAGTTCAACTTTGTTGTTAATCCGGAAACGACTTTCACGTTCTCTTGAATTACCGTCTGATAACCAACCATTCGTGCAAGTACATTGTATGAACCGGGAGGAACATTTAAAATAATATAAGAACCGTTTATATCGGTTGCTGACCCGATTGTTGTCCCTTTAAGAATTATGTTTACACCCGGGAGAGGTTCACCGGTTTTTTTATCGACAACTTTTCCCGTAATTTTCCCGGAACTTTGTGCAAAGAGTTCACCGGAAACCAACAATAGCATAAACAAATAATATATGATTTTCTTTTTCATTCTTAAACCTACTATAACTGTATAGCTTAATATTTATTTTGAATAATTATTTTTACTTACGGCAACGTATTTCAAACTTCCTTTAATTTTTGTTTTGGTGATTTCACGCATAGTTTTTGTATCGATTATATGCAGAGATGAATCACCCGGCGTAACGGCGTAAAGTAATTCCCCGGAATTTGTAATTCCGAGTTTATCAATCTCTTCTCCAAAAGTGAATACATTTTCAACACTTTGAGTTGCAATATCAATTTTTAAGATTCCGCCGTCAGTATCGGTGTTTGCATATTTGTAGAATGAAGAATAATAATAGTTTCCTTTTACAACTCCGTCGCCTACATAAGGATAACCTGTTTCAATAGGGGATTCGGGTGAATCGGTTTGCGTATTAAAAACAGCAATTTTATCTGTTCTTTTTTGAGGAACAAAAATGTATTTACCCTCTTCCGAGATTTCAATATCAACGCCTTTATTCTCCGTTAAAAGAGAATCAACAATATAGTTATCGTTAAAATCTTGTGAGTTTACTACTTCCATTTCTTTTTTCGAACTTGAAATAAAATAGAGTTTATCGGTGAGAGAGGAATAAACCACATCCAACGGTTTAAAATTATTTGTAAATGAATAACTTGATTCCGTTTC
>CAYLYR010000081.1:0-9274 GCA_964387835.1 uncultured Melioribacter sp. | reverse complement strand
ATTGCGCTTTCTTGTTCTTTACTAAAGTCCAATAAAATAAGGATTGAAACTTAATTAATAATTATTCTCACCTATTAACTTTTCTCGTTCTTTACTAAAGTCCAATAAAATAAGGATTGAAACCAATTGGAGGAAGAGTGAAATACGATTGGCTGAAAGGTTCTTTACCAAAGTCCAATAAAATAAGGATTGAAACCGCTCGGCTTCCGCTTGTGAAATATAACTTAGACGAGTTCTTTACCAAAGTCCAATAAAATAAGGATTGAAACATTCTACCGAATCGCGATACAGCCGAACTCGAAAATATTCTCGCAAAACTCATATTCATTTCCGAAATAACCGGAGCGGCAAAGTGAACTTTTTGAATTTCGCAGTCGATAAATCTCCGGAAGAAATTGTAAAATACTTCGAACAAAAAGGATATAAATTTTCATTCGATTGGAAAGAAGTTTGGCAAGAAGCTCACGCAAAAGCCTTTACCGTTGCCAAAGCAATGAAACTCGATATTCTTCAAGATATTCGGAACGAAATAACAAACGCCGTAAAAGAAGGATTAACTTATCGCCAATTTGCCGAAAATATAGAACCGACATTACGCAAAAAAGGCTGGTGGGGAAAAGTGAAAGCAAAAGACGTTCCCGGCGTTAACCCCGACGAACTCGAAGACCCGGAAAAGGAAGTTCTGCTCGGCTCTCCTTGGCGGCTTAAAAACATCTACCGCACAAATCTTTTTACAGCTTATTCTACCGGTAATTATAAACAAATGATCGCCAATGCAAAGAAACGTCCTTGGTGGAAATACGTTGCCGTTATGGACGCACGCACGCGCCCTTCCCACGCACGGCTTAACGGAAAAGTTTTCCGCTACGATGATCCTTTCTGGAATACCCATTATCCGCCTAACGATTGGGGCTGCCGCTGCTCCGTAGAAGATTTATCCGCCGAAGATTTGAAAGAAGAAAATATTACGCCGGTTAAAGATTCTTCCGGATTTACCAAAGCCGTTAAACCCGGCAAAGGTTGGAATTACAACCCGGGTAAAGCCTTCCTCGAATTCGACGATGATTTCGGGTCCAATTATAAAATCAATCCCAATCAAAAAACTTTCAAAGATTACGGATTGCCGAGCGTTAAAGAAGTAAACGCAAGAACCAAAGCTCCGGCGACATTTCCGTCAATCAAAAAAATAAGCGAAGATAAATTTATCGAACTGATAAAAAAGGAATTCGGACTTAAAAATGAAAAAGGTTTTACCTTTATTGATACCGCCGACGGCGACAAAGCCCTTGTTACGCTTAACCGCTTAAAACATATTTGGGAAAAACAAGACGGACGCGAACGCTACGCTTCATATATCAAACCTACGCTCCAAAATCCTTACGAAGTTTGGCTTACCGAATATATCTCCGATAAAGGCTTTGTTGAATATAGGAAAAGCTACATTGGATTATATTGGGATGAAGAAAGAGATCTGGATTTCTTTATGGCGCTTCGCGTGGAAAAAGATTCCTCGGTTTTTTGGAATAGCTTTATTAGAGATAAATACAAAATTGATAAGTTGAGGAAGGGGATTTTAATATTGGGAGAATAACTCCCCCTATTATCAAGTCCCGCGCCTTGGGGGGAACGCCCCGACGTTATGTCCGCGGGGACACGCCGAAGTCGTATTGCAAAATTAATAAAATAATTGAAAATGGAAAATAATAAACTTTTTGAGGAGATTTCCGAACGCTTCGAGCGTATTTTGGAATATGATTCCGCAGGGAATAAAAGATATTGACAAAATAAGAAAGGGAATAATAATTTATAATAAATAAAAGCCGGAAGCGTTATCCAGTCCCGCGCCTGCTTCCGGACGGTTTGCGTTTTTGCCCGCGGGAGCAACGCAAACTCGTATTGCAAAATTAATAAAAACAATTGAAAATTGATCACAAAGTCCGGAGGAAAACGGAAAACCTTTAGGAAAAATTGCTTAACGCTGAAATAACGACTAAGAACTTACGCTTAAACCTCCCCTATTACAAAACGCTCTGTAATTCGCCCTTCTAAAAACCTTTCACAAAACAATTGTGAGAGCATCCTCATTCCGTATCCCTTCATGCCCATGTTCTTTACCAATGTTTAATAAACCGAGCTCATGCAATAGAAAAACAAAATAGCTCTAAGTTATTGTAATATAGGCGATTATTCTAACGCAAAGCAATAGGAATATCTAAACGAAAAGTTCATTTAACTTATTATATATTAGAGCGTTATCTTAAACAGATTACAACCTCTATTGAATAATCTCGGTTATACATAAAAAAATTTTAGGTTTTGCTATAAAATTCATCAATTAAATTCAAAAGAACTTTAACTGCGGTTGGAATAACTTTTTCATTAACATCAAAATTAGCCGTGTGTAAATCTACAACACCTTTTTTCATACTTCCAACTCTAATAAAAAGAGTTTTTGTTCTATCGGAATAATAACCGAAATCATCACTTCCCATACTTGATTTTTCGAGAAGAACAACATTGTTCTTCCCTATTGCCTTTCGCGCGGCTCGAATTGCCATATTCGTTACCTCTTCGTCGTTATAAACTGCGGGAACGAAATAAGGGAATTTTATCTCGATTTTTGTTTTATGTTTTTTCGAAATCCTATTTATAATTATCAAAATTTCTTTTTCCAATTGCTTTTTCTGCCCGGTAGTTAAAAAACGTATCGAACCGCGGAGCAAAAGTCCGGTGGGAATTACGTTAAAAGTTTCACCTCCTTTAATTTCCCCGAAACCGAGTACATAAGGTGATTTCTCTTCTCGGGATTTTTCATCAAAATATTTTTCCAGTTCCTTAATTAAATCCGCAGCAACCGAAACTAAATTTTGCGTTTCCTCGGGGCGAGAAGTATGTCCGCCTTTTCCGTAAAGATAAATTTCCAGTAAAGAAACGGCTGCGGAAATTGTTCCTTTTTTTATCCCGATTTTGCCGGCTTTTAATGACGGTAAAACATGAACTCCAATAATTGCATCTACGTTATCTACTGCGCCGGATTCAATCATTTTAAGTGCGCCTCCGTTCAAAACTTCTTCAGCCGGCTGAAAGATAAATCTTATTTTACCGTTAATATTCGGCTTTTCTTCTGCAAGATACAGAGCTAAAGCCGTAACAATACTCATATGAACGTCGTGTCCGCAAGCGTGCATTATTCCGGTGTTCAACGATTTATATTCGACGACTTTTGTATCCGTAATCGGCAGGGCATCCAAATCGGCACGGAAAGCAAGTATTGGCTTTACGGCTTTTCCATATTCACAATAAAAGCCTGTTCTCATTTTTTCATTTGTTTTGATTTTGTAACCGCTCTTTCTTAAGAGACTTTTCAAATATTTTGCAGTTTGATATTCATGAAAACCCAATTCGGGATGAGAGTGAATATGTCTTCTTATGTTAATTATATTTTCACGATTTTCGTTTAACCACAAATTAATTTTCCGAGAATAATCCAATTTTTACAGCTCCGATTTTAGTTCGTCTATTGCTTTTTTCACTACTGCTTTTAAATTTTTTTCTTCTTCGTAAATTTCTAATTGCCTTAGATAAGGAGCACGTTTTTCTTCTACTTGTTCACGGAGTTCAAGAAGTTCATTAACGCAATTTATTTTATGGGCTATGGGCAATAGTTTATCTATCGTTTTAAGTATTTCGTTTCTTAACGGCTGCGATTCTCCACTGTCATTAACAATAATTTCAGCGTCTAATCCGTACCTTGTAGCACGCCATTTATTTTCGCTGTTTATCCACCTATCAAGTAACGGCAATTGGGTTGCATTGTCGTAATCATTGGATATTCCTACTACTAAACATTGTGTGAAAGCTGCCAGATTAACTATTTCGGAAATCGTGGGAACAGCATCATAAGTTCTTATTTCAACCGTTCCGAAACCCGGATGAGGACGAATATCCCACCATACTTCTTTAATTGAATTGATTGTTTTTGCATTAATTAATGTTCTCATAAATTTTTGAAACTCGCTGTAGTTGTGTAAAAAATGTGGTAATCCGGTAGTAGGAAGCTGTTCGAATATCTTTGTTCTTGTCGATGCCAATCCAGTAATAACGCTATCGTAAATCGGTGTGTTTGCCGAAATTGCAATCATATGAGGAATGTAGCGCGTTGCATTGTTTGTAACCGCGATTGCTTTTTCGCCGGATTCAACGCCAATATGAACATGGACGCCGGAAATCAGTAATCTTTGAGCTGTCCAACGGAAACGGTCAATCAAGCTTTGGTATCTTTTCTGTTCCGAAATTTCCTGTTCTTCCCATTTGGCAAAAGGATGAGTCCCCATCGAAATAACGGAATATCCTAATTGTTCAGCCGTATTGACAACATCCGAGATTGTCTTTGTTAAATTCTCACGTACTTCGGAAATATTATTACAAACGTTTGTGTTAACTTCAACAATCGATTTTAATAGCTCCTTTTTAACGTTAGGGCTGTCTCCGAAGGCATCCAAAATTTCGGGGGCAATCGGTTCCAATTCATAGGTTTGAGGATTCACCATAAAAAGTTCAACCTCTACGCCTATTGTCGGATTAGGGGAGCCGTGGAAAAATATTCTTTCTTTCATAGCACACTCCAAGTGAAAATTATAAATCTTAAACATAATGATTTTTTTGCTAAGTTAAAATCAAGATAAAATTATTAATTTGCTATTAATACTTATATAAAACTGCGTGAGACAGAAATGCAGTATCTTATTAATTATGTTTGTGAAGAAGCAAACATCTTATTTTACTCATGTTTTCACTGCAGAGGACCCAAACCAAGGCTCTGTTTTCCTTAACTCCTTTTATTTTTTTAATACAATAGTTAAAAATTTAGCTCCTTTTTTTTTGCACAAAATATAAATCGGTAGAGACACTTATAATATTTCCGAATTCCATTTATCTATGATTAGTGTTATTACTTACAGACCAAGTAACGTAACGAATTGCTTAAATGAAGCAATTAAGAATGCAGAAGATTAGTTGTTTTCGTATTCGTTCTTTTCTTTTACCGGACGACCGCCTCCTACTGCAAAGTAAAACCATTCCCAAAGCGGAATAGCCCAAACAATAGACCAAGCAATAAGCAGAACATAAAGAAAGCGGAAGGCTAATAGGAAATCGTTAAATAGTATGATGATAACAAAGTTAATTATCGAAATGATAAGCGAAAGTTGTTCAAGAACATCCAATTTATATGACGTTTGCATATCGCACCCCGAAATTTTAGATAAAATAAAATGACGAACGAAATAAAACTTAAAATAACGATTGATAACAAAGAAGCCGTTGCATCGCTTAAGCTTACCGACGACAATATAAAGGAACTCTATAAAAGTTTCAAGTTCGGAGTGCTGTGCTCCATGTTAGCCAAACCGCAGCAAATACCCCCATGTTTTGAGCAAGCAAATATTTCTTTTGAGGTTCGACATATTCACTCTTTTTTGATTTTAGAAAATCCCAACCAAACCAATGACTTATCCGTTTTACTATCTGTCAGTTGAGTTCCTCTCAGGGGCAAATTTCCGCACACCGTTTTCATGTTCAAGCAATCCCTGGCAATGATTCTTTATTCCCTCTTCAAACTTTGGTAGTATTTCTTGATTAATTTTTTATAATCGCGACTGTAAGAACTCTCCTCTATCTTCTGCAGCGCCTTTTCCAAATCGGACTTGTTTTCGATGTTGTTCATATTAATTTTCCCCGGAGATTTTCTGCTCCACATTTTTCCCGTTTCCGATTCACGCTTCTTTTCGTAATCCCTTTCGTTTACAGAACGCTGCGCATCAAGAAGGCGGGAAAGGATATTCTGCTGTTTTTTCAAAAGCTCGTCATCTAAGTTTTGGGACTGCAAATCGGAAACAACTTCCTTCATCTGCTCAAGAACGCGTTCGAGGTTCGAAGCTATCTTTTTGGATTTTCCCGAAGCCTTCGCTTCCCGATTAAGCTCTTCAAGAGATTTTCTTATCGCCTCCTGCTCTCCGGCAAGCCGCTTCATCATTGCAGCCTGCTTCATGCTCATTCCCTGCCCTTCGGCTTGCCGCGTCATTTGATTAAGCTGCATCTGCTCGCCCGCCATTTTTTTCAGCTGCTGCGAAAGAGACATCATTCCGCCGCCTTGACCGCTTGACATTTGGCTCATCATAGCCGACATCATATTAGCCGCATCGTTCAGCGCCGCCATTGCGCTTTGCTGATTACTTATTGCTTTTCTTCCGTTTTTATCGAGCGCCGAAGATATTGTCTGCCGCATGCTGTTTTTTGCCTTGCCGAGAGCTTTTCCCATTTCGGGAGTAATGGCAAACGTTTTTTTGGAAAGAGCGCTCATTTGTTTCATGATAATATCCATATCGTTCAATAACCGATTCTGCTTTTCCGCTATCTCCTTTGAACGATTATTATCCAACGAGTTTGAACCCGTTTCGTTTTTCAACGATTCTTCCCGCTGTGATAATTTAACCAACTCCTGAATTATTTTAACCATCTCGGTCATAGCTTTCTGCTGCATTTGTCCGCTCATCATGCTCTGCATGTTCTTCATTTTTTTCGACATATGCTGCAAATTCCGCATTAGCTTATTCTGCTTTTGCATCGCCTGTCGAACTTTATCTTCCATCATATTTTCGGCGGCTTTTTGCGATAGCTCGGAATTTTTTTGATCTTGCAGCTCCTCCGACAACTTATTCATCTCTTCCTTCGGCATATCCTCCATTTTCGAGAGCATATCGGCAAGCTCTTTCGATTTTTTTTCAAGCTCTTTCAAACGCTTGCTCAGGTCTGATTGTTTCTGCGTAAGTTCATCTCTTCGTTTTCCGGTCGAATCTTTTTTTAATGCTTCATTAATTTCTTTCTGAGTTTTTTCTATCTCGGAAGTTCGTTTAACCAGCTCGTCCATTTTCTGCTCGGCAAGAATTCTCTTAAAGAGCGCAATTGTTCTCTCCAGGCTTTTCCTAAACGCTTCCTCGTTTTTCTTCAGCTCATCCATTGCCTTTTGAGCATCTTCGCGCATCATACTTTCGAGTTTATTCTGCATTTTTTCAAGAGCTTTTTTGAGCGTCTCGCTATCGATTTCGCTCATCAGTTTCTGCAGCTCATTGTATTTCTTCAGCGTTTTTTCCGAAAGAACATTCTTCTTCTGCAGCTCTTTTTTCTGCTCGGAAATTTCCTTTTTCAACTCCTCGGATTTTTTCGCCAAATTCTCCAATTTCTTCGCGGCTTTCTGCAGCTTTTGTTTCTCCTCCCAAGATATTTTAGCTCTGTTTTTCTTCAGCTCATTGCTCAACTGCCGGAATTCCTTTTTTAACTTTTTCGCCTCCTTCAAAGTCTTCTCTAATTTCTTAACGCTTTGGTTCTGCTCCTTTTCGCTCTTTGAAAGAAATTGTTCAAGCGGCGGAAGGAATAGAGAAAAAATTTTACTCTTAACCGATTTAGGTCCGGAGACATAATCGTTATCGAAAAGTTCAAAATAGAAATCATATCTGTCGTTTACTTCAATTTTAAGAGGAAGCAAATTCCATTCAAAAAAAACATCCTCTTCGGTTTTTCTCCTATCGATTGGAATTTTAATCGATTTAAACTTCTCTTCCGGCTTCTTGAACTCGGAAGCGCTCAGTCTGTATTTTAACGTTAATTTTGAAAAACCGTAATCATCGGCAATATGCAGAATCGCGGGAACGCTATCTTCATTTCCCAAATCGATGTCGTCATGCGGCTCAATAATTTCTAATTTGGGATAAGCGTCCTCGCTAAGCTCAATCGAATATTCAATCGGAAAACGATTAAAGTTTCCTTCGGCGTCTTTAACTCTGATTTTGTAATTTCCGTTTTTCTCGGGTTTTATTATACCGGTAAATTTCTTTCCGTTTACTTTTAGCGGAACAACCTTTTCATTTTGAAATTGCACAAAAGAAGAATCGAGATTTTTGTTCGTTCTTCCGGTAATTACAACGCGGCTTCCCTTTATCGCAGTTATATTTCCGTTATCATATTGTTTGAAAGATTTTTCACGAGTATAACTTGGGGGAATAACATTAACGCTAAAACTTTCGATTACCGGCGGATCGATAACCTTAACATTCACTGTATCACTTGAGATTCCGTTTGAGGCGGCGGTTAACTTAAAAGGGAGAAAAATCTTTATTATTAAAAATCGGGCTTTTCCGTTTTGCAATGGAAGTGATTTTATTCTCGAATATTCATTTTGATCCGATTTTTTTTCAAAAAGAGAAATCCGTTCAGGCGCTTTTCCGCTGCAGAAAATTTGTACCAATAACGAATCGCCCTTTACTACAACTGCGTTGCGAGGACTAAGAGAAATGGAAAATGCGGGCGGAGAAATAAATTCCTTCTCATAATTTATTAATCTCACTGCTGCGGATTTTACCGGAGAAATAGTAAAGAGGAAGAACGTTCCGACGATAACAATAAAAAGAAAATCCCTTATTCCTTCTATGTATTTCTTCGTATTGAACCTCAAATCATTTTCGGAGAGGAAAGCCGAAACCCTTTGGAACGCCGCTTCTACCAATTCGCTTGAAAATCCGCTGTTTTCCGAAGAGAATAAATCGAGAACATTTGCGAGTTCGTCTTTAACATCTTTATTCTCAAGTCCTACAATTTCAGCTCTACCGATAAAATCTTTTATCCCGACTTTCCTAAAAAGATTAACAAAACTTCTACCGGAAATAAAAATAAATCCCGCCGCAGAAAGAAGTCCAAACATCAAAATCAAAATTGTTCTTCCGGATGATGAAAACCGGAAAACCGCTTCAAGCAACGAGAAGAAAAGGAAAGTTAAAACGACGAAGGAGAGCCATTTCATTCCCGACACAAAGAACGCCGCCGTTCTCTCCTTAAAAATCAGCGTCCGAAGGCGAGTTTCAATTTCGGTGAGATTGTTTATGCGGTTCATTGCGTCAACGCCCATAAAACGAGATTAACTCCAAACTTCAGCGCTTCCTCTCTTTTTGCCGGCGGGTCTTTGTGGACTTCAGGGTCAACCCAGCCATCGGAAGGATTGCTTTCATACGTGTAATAAACCGCTAATCTTCCGTTCAGAAAAATTCCGAATCCCTGCGGAGGTTTGCCGTTATGCTTATGAATTTTCGGCGGACCGAAAGGAAATTTGTACGGCTTCCGGTAAAGACCGTAATCGAAAGGCAATTCCACTAAATTTTTATGCGGGAAAATTCTTTTAATCTCTCTCCTAAAATATTTGTCCAAACCGTAATCGTCATCGACG
>CAYLYR010000080.1:0-9312 GCA_964387835.1 uncultured Melioribacter sp. | reverse complement strand
ATGGATGATTTTTCCTCAAATTCCTTTGTTTAATGTTGCTCTGTTAAATTTTGTCGCAGTTATGATTATCGCTTGTCCTTGTGCAATGGGGCTTGCAACGCCGACGGCAATCATGGTTGGAACTGGAGTGGGCGCTCAACACGGAATATTAATAAAGAACGGGGAAAGCCTGGAGAAAGCTCATAAAGTAAGTGCAATTGTTCTGGATAAAACCGGTACAATTACGGAAGGAAAACCGGTTGTAACCGATGTTAAAATAATCGGCATAGATGAGAATGAATTTCTATCTATTGTCGGTACGGTAGAAAATCGTTCGGAACATCCTCTTGCAGAAGCTATTGTTGATTATGTAGGAAGTAAAAATGTTGGTTTGGGCAAGGTTGAATCTTTTCGGAATCAAGCCGGATATGGTATAAACGCAATAGTTGATGGAAATGCGGTAGTTATTGGCAATAAAAAACTGATGGAAAATTATTCGTTAAAATCATCCGAAACGGAGGATGAATATTCAAGATTAAGTACGGAAGGAAAATCAATTGTTTTGGTTGGAATAAACGGTAAGCTCGCCGGAATAATCGGCATTGCCGACCCGATTAAAGAAAGTTCCGTAAGCGCAATATCTAAGTTAGATGAAATGGGATTAAAAGTTGTTATGATTACCGGCGACAATGAAAAAACAGCAAAAGCTATTGCCGATAAAGTGGGAATTAAGAATTACGTTGCCGAAGTTCTTCCCGAAGGGAAAGCGGAAAAAGTGAAAGAGCTGCAAAAACAGGGGGAAATTGTTGCAATGGTCGGTGACGGCATTAACGATTCTCCTGCGCTTGTTACTGCCGATCTGGGAATCGCAATCGGAACCGGAACGGATATTGCAATTGAATCTTCGGATATAACCTTGGTTAACGGTGATTTGCAAAGCGTTGTTTCTGCGATAAAACTTTCTAAAAAAACTATTCGTATAATCAAGCAAAATCTTTTTTGGGCTTTTATCTATAATACAATCGGTATCCCGTTTGCAGCGCTTGGTTTGCTTAATCCGATGATAGGCGCGCTTGCTATGTCGCTGAGTTCGGTTTCCGTAGTGAGTAATTCGTTAAGATTAAAAAGAGCAAAGATTATGTAGAGAGCGCGGTAACACAAAGAGAAATGAATTTTAGGGACGTGAAGATTTTAGGTTTTATCATAGGATAAAAAGTTCTTCACAAATTTTTTATTAAACAGAAACTACATTTTTCACAGAGAACTTCGGCGGAAAGATAATTCGGTGCACAAACGGTAAATCTCAATATTACCTATAAATTTAAGTCTTGTTTTATTTTTACTGATTTTTAGAATAAATCAGATTGTACAACTCCAGCAAACGTTTTCCGGTTTTATGCGAATCTTTTATGGCAAGCAAATCGTTTTCCAATCCGCCTTCCTCGGTTACCGTATAAGCGATTGCTCCGGAATTTCCGAGAATCATTTTGTGCCGGAGCATAAAGGCATGTAGAGTATTGATTGTGCTTTCGGCGTATCTTCTTGCGGAAACAACGTAACCGCCTATTTTATTTTTCAGTTTGCCACGGATAGGCCAAGTCCTTTCCATTAGGGCTTTTAAGTCTGCAGTTACATCTCCGAATTGACTTGAAGTGGCGAAAATAATTATTTCCGCCCAAAACAGTTCATTATAAATATCCTGCATGTCGTCTTCTACATCACAGTAGCCTAACTCAAGACAATTCCTCTCTGCACAGCAGGGAGAAAATTTTTTATCGGTAAGAAATATTTTGCGTATTTCCGCCTCTGCGGGAAATTCCGACAAGGCGGCATCGAGCATTTTGGCGGAGTTTCCGTTTTTTCTCGGACTTCCGTATATTGCTAAAATCTTCATAGGTTTCTCTTTAGTTATTCGTTTGTTGTATTGCCGTTGATATTTCGCTTAGAATTTCATCGGATAAATCTTTGTAATAAAGAACCGGCGCTCTAAATCGCGGGTCTTTTCCTGTTTCGGTCATCGGGATTAAAAGCTCGAACTCATCTCGGTAGTCTCTCCAATCAATTAATGCCGGAGTTTCCATGCTATCGACAAAACAGTCCTCTAACGTAGGTTCAAAAAGTATTTGAGAAAATTGATTTTTTAATTCCCCGAGTTCACTTTCCGATAAGTAAGTTCTGACGGGAATATTAGAAAGTCCGTTTGAATTTATTCCGGTTTTCATTTTATAGATTAAGGTAACACCATTCCGCAGCCGTAATTCCTTAGAATCATTACTCAGCTCAATTTTTTTTGCAGCCCTTCCGATTAAAACCGAATCAACATAATTCCCCCTTAACATTTGTAAGGCTTGCGCTGCGCTTCCGGCATCAATTGTTTCAACATTTTTAACAACTTTTACGAGAGTTTCGGCAAACGGTTCCATTGTGGGGCAATATGCAATCGTTGTTTTATTCATAATAAATCCTCCGTTTTTTTATCTTTCCCGTTATTAGTAATAGCTTTGACAATTAATCAAAAAATTTATTGCAGAATTTCTTAACATTAACTTTATTGTTACTCGGGATAAAACCTAACCAAAAAAAGTAGGAATATTCTCTAAAAAATATTTCCTAAAAATTATTGCCTACGAAGATCTCTTTTTGTGATGAAATTCAATTTTCCTAAAATTTCTACTCCTAACTTTTCTATAAATATATTCGAGAATAAAAGAAGCCGTAAAAGTAATTAACGTACCGTAAAAAACGGAACGTTGGTCGAGCCATTGGTAATAGAGCAGCAGCAGAAAAACTATGGAAATAATCGCAAGGTTTAAGATTACAATCAGCTTATTTCCCCCGACATCCTTTATTATTTTTAAGTGAGAAGCCAAAACAAAAAGATAAATAACCGTAAACACGGAACTCGTTATAGCGGCAATACCGCCAATGTTAAAGAGTAATGCAAATAACAAACCCAAGCCGGCAGTTATGTAAAGTCCTTCCGTAGTTCCAAACCATTCTTTTCGCTCAAAAAATTCCGGCAGTTCTCCTTCTTTTGCAAAAGAGTAAGCTACGTTAGCTCCGCCATATAAAGTGGCATTTAATGCAGAGGAAATTGAAAACAGCGCTCCGATGGAAATCAAGAGAAAACCGAATTTGCCGAGGAAAGGTTGAGCCGCTACTGCAAGGGCATTATCTTGCGAAGCAATTAGCGTTTTTAAAGGGAGATTGCCAACGGCGACAAGAGCTACGGAGACATAAATAATTGACACAATAACTATGCTGATAATTATTGCTCTCGGAACATTTTTTTGAGGATTCTCCATATTTTCGGAAATATTTGTTACGAGACCAAACCCCATATATGAGAGGAAAAATATTACGGACGCATGTATTAAACCGCTTAAGTGTGAAGGGTTAAATGACGGAACAATTAAATTCGGTTTTATAGTAAACAATCCGAAGACTATGAATAGACCAAGAATGGAAAGTTTAATTAATACAATATAAAACTCAGCCTTGCCAACAGCTTTCGAGCCGAAAAAATTAAGCGCCGTAAAAAATGCAATAACAACAGCTTCCGTAATTCCTAACGAAAGAGCCGTAGAAGAAAAACCGAACAAGGGCAAAAAATAACCGGAAAATCCTTTGGCAAAAAGAGATATGGAAACCACATAGCTCAACCACATTAAAACACTTAAGCTGCCGGTAACAACAGTATCTCCAAAACCTTTAAGTATATATGCAATAGGTCCTGCATTGGAAACAATTTTACTTCCTAACTTCATATATGAGTATGCGACGGCAAATGCAAATAGAGCGGAAAGCAAAAATGTTTCGGGTAAGTCTTGTTTGGCTATTTCCGCGCCAACACCGAATATAGAAAATATGCTTGCTCCTATCATCGTACCTACGGCAATTGAAATAGCTTCGATGAGAGAAATACTTTTTTTCTTTTGAGTAGTTTTCGGCGGCATAAAATTAATGTTCCTTTTTTATGATAATAACTCGGTTATGAAACTTATTGTAATAGTTAATATAATTTTTTTCTTTCTATATTCTTACACATTTTTTTATTTTCAAATAAAAAGGAAGCCGATTAAAACGACTTCCTTTTGTTTTCATACGTTTCTTAATACCAATATACTTTTTCTTCCTTTAACACCAAGTCCGGTAAAATAGTTGCATCTAATTAATGAGAATGTGCTTCTATATGAGGTTGTTCTGATGTTCCTAAAGCTCCGAAACCTCCTGCCATCAATAAAATACCGCAGATTATTGCGTTCCATTCATTCCCTGTTCCAACAACGAGATTAGGAATGAATGCAGCAATAATTAACCAAACACCAACTATTCCGGTTAACCAGCCCTGCCATGGTTTTTCTTTTGCAATTGCAAAACCTGCTATTGCGGCTATTGCGCCTACAATGATATCATCCCACAAATTTCCCGTTGCTGAGAAATTTAAGAATGCAGCTATAAAAAGCCAAATACCGATGATTCCGTTCGTCCATGCCTGCCACATTTTAGACCTCCTAATTATTATTGTTAATAATATTGTTTTTCAATAATTTCAAGAACTCACTTACTGAACATCAAGCTGTGTGCCAACTTTTTAGTAAACCCTAACTTGTTTATTGACAATAAGATACGGACTTTTCTGTTTTCGGCATTGCATCCTTACGAAAAGCAATTTCACAGTAAATTTGCAATTTATTACCAAGGACTTTTTATATTAAATACAATGAAAAGTTTGACGTAAATTTTTATTTCGATTTTAATTGATAAACTTAACAATTGGAGATTTATTTTCTTTATCAATGAATTCATGAAAGGTTTTTTATAATAAATAAATGTGAAATAGGGATTCACAATTGATTTTGTAATAAAATTATATCGTATTTTTAGGTTTTAATTATTACACACAAGGAAAAACAATGCAGACATTTGTTAACCCTCCGAAAAAGATATTTTTTTTATTGCGACTTGGGATTTGGATTGCTGAAAAAATAACCAAAAGCGAACTGCTCCCGGCGCGAATTTTAGCTTGGTATCCTAAAACCGCCGTTGGTTCGGGTGTTTTGGAATCTTTGGTTGCGCATAAGGATAAAAATTTAAGTCGAAGATTATTAAAACTTGTCCGCGTACAAACATCTTTTGCTATTTCTTGCCCCTTTTGTATTGACATGAATTCTAACAAATTTGAAAAATATAATATTTCCGAAGAAGAGCTGCTGGCGCTTCAGAATTTAAAAAGCCCGGACGAAGTGCAAACTCTTTCACAGCGGGAAAAAACAGCCCTTGAGTATGCTAAAAGCGCATCGCAGACACCGATTGCTTTTACACAGGAATTAATTGAACGGGTAAAGGCAAATTTTACCGAACGGGAAATGGTTATCTTGGCTTCTACCGTTGCACAGGTTAATTATTGGGGAAGATTAATCCAAGCTCTCGGCATTCCTCCGGCGGGGTTCTCGGAAAAATGCGATATTCTTCATTTGGAGAATTACACTACCTTAAAAAAGTAAAATTTATCTGAATTTTTCCGCATCGATATTATGTTTTTTAAGGAGATTTTGTATTTGTCTTCTGTCGTAACCGCTTTTTTCCGCCGCTCTCGTTATATTGCCTGAAGTCGATTCCAACAGGCTGATTAAAAATTTATATTCGATGTTCTCAAGTATATTTTCAGTTTGTTGTTTTTTGTACTCTTGCAAATCAATTTTTGTAAGCGGAATATACTCCCCGTTAGCTTCGTATGAATCTACAATCTCAGACGGCAGTAATTCAGGTTTTATTATTCCGTCTCTTGCTAATATCATTGCCTGCTGAACAACATTTTCCAGCTCTCTTATATTTCCCGGCCATTTGTAAGATTTAAGCATATCTAAAGCTTTTCCGGAAACCTCTATGTTTTTTATGGGATTCAAGTTCTTATGCTTTTCAATAAAATGATTTACCAGTATCGGAATATCCTCCTTTCGCTCTTTGAGGGAGGGAATATGAAGATAAACAACTTTAAGCCGGTAATACAAATCCTGTCTGAAATTATTTTTTTTAATTTCTTCGCTTAAATTTCTGTTTGTTGCCGCGACAATTCTTACATCGGTTTTTAAGTAAGTTGTTCCCCCGACTCTCGTAAATTTTTGACTCTCAACTACGTGCAATAATTTTACTTGAAGGTCCATAGGAAGTTCCCCTATTTCGTCTAAAAATAATGTTCCGCCATCCGCTAATTCGAATTTGCCTTTTTTCATATTTACAGCGCCGGTAAAAGCTCCTTTTTCATGACCGAACAATTCGCTTTCAAGTAAATCATGCGGAATAGCTCCGCAGTTAATTTCGATAAACGGCTGATCTGCGCGGTCGCTTAAATAGTGAACCGCTTGAGCAAAGAGTTGTTTTCCTGTTCCGGATTCACCTTCGATTAAGATTGTTGCCGGAGTTTTTGCTACGTGAGTTATAGTATCCAAAAGTTCTTTTATTTTAGGATTTACCGAAATAATTTCATTAAATCCCTCGTACTTTTTTAACTGCTCTTTGAGGCGAATGTTCTCGTCGAGCAAGCGTCCGAAATTTAGAGATTTTTCAATCAAAGCTTCCAGTTCATCAATCTTGATAGGTTTTAGCATATAATCGAGAGCGCCGAGTTTCATTGCTTCTACGGCGTTTTCCACACTGCCGAAAGCCGTAACTATAACAACGGGAATACTTTTATAATGTTGTTGAATATGTTCAAGCAATTCAATGCCGCTCATATCGGGCATTTTTAAATCAGTAAGGACAAGGTGAACTTTGTTTCCCGCAAGAAGGTTTAACGCTTCTTTCCCGTTTTCCGCCAGCAGAATATGATATTTATCGCTGAGTTCAATTCCTAAGACTTTTCTTTCCCTTTCTTCGTCGTCAACAATCAATATTGTGGGAGTGGTATTACTCATTTTCTTTATTCTCTGTTTTATTTGGAAGTTTAATCTTAAATTCTGTTTTACCTAATATCGATTGGAATTCCAATTTACCATTTAAACTTTCAATAAGCGTATGGGCTATTGAAAGCCCCAAACCGGTTCCTTCTTCTTTAGTTGTAAAAAAAGGATTAAACACATAGTTTTTGTTTTTATCCGTCATCCCTATTCCGTTATCAATAACTCGAATAATAATACTTTTCATGTGCTTTTCGGTAATAAATTCTATTCTACCATCCGTACAGTTAAAATTATCATCTTTTTTCACCCTTTCCTTAATTGCATCAAATGCATTCAGCGCAAGATTAAGAAGCGTTTGAAAAAGCAGATCACCATCCGTTTCAATGTTGTTGATTCTATCATCAACATTTTTCTTTATTTTAATATTACAGTCGTCTTTTGATTCGATATTAATAATAACCTTATCAAACAATTTATTTAAGTCAACGGTTTTGATATTAGGATTTTTAAATTTTGAGAGTTTAAGAAAATCTTTTAATGTTCTTTCCAATCTTTCCACTTCATCCGAAATGTAATAAATTAATTCCGTCTGCTGATCTTTATTAAGATTTTTTTTCAAGAGTGTTTGAGCCGACATGGATATTGTATTCAGCGGATTCCGGATTTCGTGAGCGACACCGGCGGTTAATTGTCCGAGCGCAGCCAATTTTTCCAATTCAAATTCTTCTTTTGCTTTTGCTTTTATTTCCTCAATCATTAAATTTCTCTGATATGCCAGGGCAACTTCATTGGCAAATATGGAAAGCGCTTCCAAATCATCCGAAGTAAACTCTTTTTGATATTGTTTTTCGGACAGCAGAATAATTGCCAGCAACTTGTTTTCAAATATTAACGGAATTATCACTGTTATTTTATTACGAATAAATTCTTCGTTTAACTTACTGCCGGATTTGGAATATTGCATCTCATAAAATTCAATTGCCTTTCCGAGATGAAATAGTTCCGTTAAAAATTCATCATTTCGGTTTATTGAAAACTTCATTTTGTTGTTCTTTGTAGGAAGAAATTCGCGGGTTTCCGAATCGAAAACAAATATAAAAGCATTTTTCAACTTAAAGTTTGTTTCTATAAATGATTGAAGTTTATCAAAGAAAACACCTTTCGGGAGATAATTCTGTATTTGTCGGGTAAATTTGAAAAAATTATGCCGGTACTCAATTATGTCTCTATTTAAAAAGCGGTCAACTAAATTCTGCAAACGGATTTCAAGAGGTCTTATTAAGAAGACTAAAATTATCAATATTACTCCGCCAATGAAATGTGAATTGACATTAAAAAAAAGAGCAATTGTTTTGCCCAAACCGAGTATTATTAAAAAATAAACAGCCAATACTGCCGAAGAAAGCAAAGAATAAGTGATTCCTCCTTTTACAATTTGTTTAATATTTAAAAAATGGTATCTGAGAATAGCAAATAAAAAGAAAGCGCTTATTAAAAAAGTTAATAGAGTCGATAGTGAATAGAAGGATAAAGTCGGTTCGAATGAGGAGCGAAATGAATTAATAAGCAGATAAACAAAAAGTAGTGTTAAGAATCCGTAAAGAAAGAATTTAGCCTGGTTCTTTTGTTTAATGGTTTTAAGTTTTTTTATTTTGGAATATAAAACAATACTTCCCCAAACCACATAAATAAGTGAAATAAAAACCAATCCGAGAAATCTAAAATCGACATTGTAAATAAATTTGTAATAATAAATTTTTGAATATTTGCTTAAAGGCAGCAGCTTTATCTGAAAGTTAGGGAAAGAGAGAATTAGAAAGAAAATGGGGAGTCCGAACAAAATTAAAAAGAAACTGATCCTTTTTGAGTAGGGGTGGAAATTTTTAGGAAATATATGTGCAATTGCCACAAAAAAAGCGGGCGTTAAGAATATAACTCTATAAAGTATTTGTGCTCCGAGAAGCGCGCTTTCTGCGTTCGAGCTATTTAAAATTAATGCTTCGGATAAATTCCATGCGACAAAAATAAAAACAAATGCGGAAAACCACCTATTAATATTTGCCTTGGGATTATCCAGCAAAATAATTAAGGCAATACTAAGATTAATAGTAAATGAAATAACCGCGGGCAAAGAATAAATGTTCAATCTAAACTCTATTATATTGATTTGTATTTGTGATAAATATAAACAAAATTTTGCAATTAAGCTGATGATATCCTTCGCGAAGGCATGATAAGATTAGTTGTCTTTCAGACTGTGAAGATTCATTTAATTTCCTGATAAAAACAACTCCAACCGGTTTTCCGTGTTCACCGTACTGGTTCCGGCTTCATAATCCAACAGCAGCATATTAACACCGAATTTATCTTTTAATTCCCGATATTCTCCTTTTGCAACAATATGGTTGGAGATACAGCCGAAGGGCTGAAC
>CAYLYR010000079.1:0-9414 GCA_964387835.1 uncultured Melioribacter sp. | reverse complement strand
ATCTCATCAATTTTATTATCTCGGAAGGTCGCAAAATTTGCGACCTTTTTTTTTAGATGGCTCTTCTGTGTTGGGGCGGCTAAAATGTATTTCATGAAAAAATTGAAAACGAGTTTATAAATATTGCAGGAAAACGAGTTGTTATTTAAGTGCTGCAACGAGAATTTTAGAAAATTCTTTTAAAGACACGATTTTTCATCTTTTGGTGAGATTTTACACAGAAATCACACAAAAAAGTTTGAAAAAAGTTAGAAAAACCTTATCTTTCTTAATTATGTCAAAAAAATTAATCATAGCGATAGATGGACCTTCCGGCTCCGGGAAAAGTACGATTGCAAAGTATTTAGCCGATCAAATCAATGCAACTTATATTGATACCGGCGCAATGTACAGGGCTATAACTTATATTGCCATGCGGGATGGAATTGTTGACGACAAAGAAAAAGTAATCGATTTTGTTCGTAATGTAAATTTAGAAATCAAATACGATAAAGGATTAACGAGAGTTTTTGTAAACGGCGAAGAAGTTACGGATCGGATTCGTTCGGCCGAGGTTAATTCAAAAGTCAGCGACATAAGCACTATTCCTGAGGTTCGTGAGGAATTGGTTAAAATTCAGAGAGAACTTGGAGAAAAGGAAACCGTTGTAGCGGAAGGAAGAGACACTTCAACAGTTGTTTTCCCTAACGCCGATATAAAAGTGTTTCTTACCGCATCTCTCGATACAAGAGCCGATAGACGTCTGAAAGAATATCTTGATAACGGAGTGGAAGCTACTTATGAAGAGGTTAAGGAAAGTTTGGCAAACCGCGACAGAATTGACAGCGGAAGAAAAGTAAGTCCTTTGCGGAAAGCTGATGACGCTTTTGAAATCGATTCGACTTCGATGTCGGTTAATGACGAATTGAATTTTTTATTAAAAACAATAAAAGAGAAACAAAACAAAGAATAAACAAACTATTTTAAGTAACTAATGTCAAAATAAAATTATTTAACTTGCTGATTTTTTAATAGTTTGTAATTAGCGAGAATATTTGGAGGATTAATGTCCGAAGAAAAATTAGCAAATCAGGAAAACATAAAATTAATGACCGATGAAGGTTATTCTCCTGAAGAAATTGCTGAATTCGAACAAATGGTAAACGCTTCTTTTCACGATATAAAAGAAGGCGAAATTATTCAAGGTACTATCCGCGGATTCGATAAAGATAATGTGGTGATTGATGTAGGGTTTAAATCGGATGGTACAATTCCGAAATCGGAATTTGCAAGCACTGAAGAAATTAAAATCGGCAACAAAGTTGATATAGTTATTGAAAGCGTTGAAGATAACGAAGGCAACTTGGTTATTAGTAAAAAACGCGCTGATTTTCTTAAAGTTTGGAATAATATTCTGCACGCTTATGAAAATGAAGAAATTCTTACCGGAAAAATTATCAGAAGAATCAAAGGCGGTATGGTTGTTGACTTAAACGGTATCGAAGCTTTCTTGCCCGGTTCTCAAATTGATGTTAAACCGATTAGAGATTTTGATGCGTTGATCGGTGAATCAATGGACTTCAGAGTCGTTAAGGTTAACATTCCTACGGAAAATATTGTAGTATCTCATAAAGTTCTTATTGAAGAAAAATATGCCGATAAGAGAAAAGAGATTCTTGAAAGTCTTGAAAAAGGGCAGATACTTGAAGGCACTGTAAAAGCGATTACCGATTTCGGTGTGTTTGTTGATCTTGGCGGTGTTGACGGATTAGTTCACATTACGGATTTGAGCTGGGGAAGAATCAGCCATCCTAAAGAAGTTGTTGAACTTGATCAAAAAATTACTGTTGTCGTTACGGATTTCGACACGGAGAAGAAAAGAATTTCTCTCAGCTTGAAACAGCTTACTCCTCATCCGTGGGAAAACATTGAAGAGAAATATAAAGTCGGCGATAAAGTTAGCGGCAAAGTAGTTTCTTTAACCGATTACGGCGCTTTTATCGAAATTGAAAAAGGAATCGAAGGTTTAATTCACATTTCGGAAATGAGCTGGACACAGCATATTTCACATCCTTCGCAGTTTGTTTCAATGGGACAACATGTTGAAGCCGTTATTTTAAGTCTTGACAAGGAAGACAAGAAAATTTCTCTCGGTATGAAACAATTAACTCCCGATCCTTGGCAGGAACTTCTCACCAAATATCCTGTAGGCTCAATTCAGTCCGGTGTTGTTCGCAATTTAACCAACTTCGGTGTGTTTGTAGAATTGGAACCCGGCATCGACGGTTTGGTTCATATTTCGGATTTATCATGGACAAAGAAAGTTCGTCATCCCGGTGAAATTGTGAAAAAAGGGGACACTCTTGAAGTTGTAGTTCTTGAAGTGGATACCGAAGAAAGAAAAATTTCTTTGGGACACAAACAAATTAAGCCCAACCCTTGGCCGGAATTTGAAAAAGAGTACAAAGTCGGCGCAACAACAAAAGGAAAAGTTATTAGAATAATTGAAAAAGGACTTATCGTTGAGTTGCCTCTCGGTGTTGACGGTTTTGTTCCGCAGGCTCAATTATCAACTTCCAAAATTAAAAACTTATCTTACTGTTTCCCGATTGGAGATGAACTTACTATGAGAGTAGTTGAGTTTGACAAGGAAAACAAGAAGATTGTTTTAAGCGTTCTTGCAGCTCTTAAAGAACAAACAGATGAAGAAATCCAAGAATATATTGAATCCCATAAATTGGAAAGAACATCCGTAAACGCAATCCGAAATGCCGATACTGCAAAGTTCGATTCAAATGATTTCAATATTTACGCTGATAAGTCTTCCAAAAGAAACGATGCAAAAGCAGCTAAAAAAGCTGAGGCTGATAAAGCTAAAGAAGCCGAAGTGAAAGCGGAAGAAACTGAAGCTGAAACTAAAGAAGAAGAAAAGAACGAAGAATAATTTTTCTTCCAAAGTATATATAAGGATACCCGGTTCTATCTGAATTGGGTATCCTTTTTTTATTTACAATTTTGTTACTGTAAATTAGTTGTCAATGATAAACCAATAATTTCATCTATCTTAAATTATTAAATCGAATTTAAGATTAGTTTCCGAATTAACTTTTTACGAATTTGCTGAGAATAGAAAGTAAAATAAATGAAAGCTGCATTTCACACATTAGGTTGTAAACTTAATTACTCCGAAACGTCAACAATCGCTTCGGAATTTAAAAATAAAAATTTTGAAATTGTTGATTTCAAAGAAAAAGCGGATGTTTATCTCATTAACACTTGTACGGTTACGGAAAATGCCGATAGAGAATGCAGAAAAATTATTAGGCGCGCCAAAAGACTAAATCCCGATTCGTACGTAATTGTAACCGGATGTTTTGCTCAAATACAAAGTGAATCTATAGGTAGAATGCCGGAGGTAGATGCCGTTCTCGGGAATGAAGAAAAGTTCAAAATCTTCGATTTGCTCGGCGATAATTTTTGGGAAACGGGACAATCGTGTATTTCCGTAAAACCGACTGATAAAATCGGCGACTTTTATTTTGCATCTTCTTCCGATAGCGATACACGCACGAGAGCTTTTTTCAAAATTCAGGACGGATGTGATTATACATGTTCATACTGCACAATTCCCTTTGCAAGAGGTAATAGCCGTTCGCTTCCTGTAGATGACGTGATAGAGCAATTTAGAAAAATTTTGGCGGACGGTTACAAAGAAATAATATTAACAGGCGTTAACGTTGGGGATTACGGACATTCCATCGGCACGAATCTTTTTGAACTATTACAACAAATGATTGCCGTGGAAGGGGAATTCAGGATCAGAATAAGTTCAATCGAACCGAATCTTCTTTCAGATGAAATAATTAAGTTGACCCGAGACTCGGAAAAATTAGTGAATCACTTTCATATTCCACTGCAAAGCGGAAGCGACAAATTGCTGAAGCTTATGCGCCGACGTTATAATTCGGAATTCTTCAGAGAAAAAATACTTTCTATCCACGAGTTGATTCCGGATGTTGGAATCGGCATAGATGTTATTTCGGGCTTTCCAAGTGAAACGGATAAAGACTTTGAGAAAACTTTTAATCTGTTGCAGAAACTTCCGATTTCATATCTCCACGCTTTTACTTATTCCGAAAGAGAAAACACTGATGCATTAAAAATTGATGAAGTTGTTCCTGTCCGAACAAGAAAGGAAAGGACAAACTTATTACGAAAACTAAGCGATGAAAAAAGAAAAGAATTTAATAATAAAATGTTCGGTAAAAAAGAAACCGTTTTATTTGAAGGAGAAAATCATCAAGGCTATATGAACGGTTTTACATCCAATTATATCAAGGTTAAGATAAAATTCAATGTTGATTTAATTAATAAATTTACTCAAATTAGAATTTCCGATTGCGAAGATAATTTATGCAGAGGAGAAATTTTAGAATAAAGAAAAGAGCACAAAATGTTAAAACTTATTATTCCCGCTTTGCTGTTTTATTTTACTTCAATTTATGCACAAGAAAATGCCCAGTTAGTTAATCTTAAACTTGAAATGAAGAACTCACATATAATCCGAGTCGATGATGGTTCGGCGGAGAAAGTTTTTGTTAAGAAGAAAATCGGGTTGGGAATTCTCTATTCTTTACTGCTGCCGGGAATGGGCGAACTTTACGGCGGCGATTATTCCACAGGGAAATATTTTACTATTTTTGAAGCAGCTTCATGGCTGACTTATTTCGGGTTGAATTATTATTCCTTAAACGAAAAAAACAATTATGAAGATTTTGCAGCTGCAAATGCCGGAGTTTCCCGTAACGGCAAAGACAGCAAGTATTGGGCGAATATCGGTATTTACATGAACATTGACCAATACAACAATACAATGGATTTACAATGGCAATTTGACGAAGTTTATAACCGAGACGCTTTTTATTGGAAATGGAAAAACGGTAATGATAGAGCGGCGTACAGAAATATGTGGGTGGCAAGCGAACACGCTAAAACCGCTTTGAATTATGTAGCCGGTGTAATGGTACTTAATAGAATTGTAAGCGCAATTAATGCTGTTAGGATTATTAAAAAACATAATAATAAAATATCTTCTACAAGTTCGATTGGAATAAACTTCGGAATAGAATCCCTTACAGGAATTCCTCAAGGAATTAAAATTAACTTTGTCAAAACATTTTGATTGAACCGTGCTTAATTACAAACTTACTTTGCAATATGACGGAAGCGATTTCTCCGGCTGGCAAATTCAAAATAATGTAAAAACGGTTCAGGGAGTATTAAAAGAAAAGATTGAGATTTTAACTCGCAGCGAAATAAACTTAATCGGTTCCGGTCGTACCGATGCGGGTGTTCATGCATTGGGACAAACTGCAAATTTCAGATGCAACAAAGAACTTGAACTACGAAAATTTGCCTTCTCGTTAAATTCCATGCTGCCCAAATCAATCGCCGTTTCCAACGTGGAAATTGTGCCGGATGATTTTCATTCCCGTTTCGATGCAAAAAAAAGAAGCTATTTCTATTTAATCTCTTCAATTAAATCACCTTTTTATGAAAAGTATTCATGGTTAAATACAAAGTCCGATTCATTTGATTTAAACGTGTTAAACAATCTCAGCAAAGTTTTTATCGGCAAACACGATTTTACCTCTTTCTCAAGGACAAAAACGGAAACTGAAAATAAAAACTGTGAAATATACTCCATTCATTGGAGAAGAAAGAATTTTCTTACTATCTTTTATGTTGAAGCAGATAGATTTTTGCATGGAATGGTTCGTACTTTAGTTGGAACAATTTTAAAAGTTTATCAATTAAAAGGAAGTGAAAAGGATTTGGAAAATATACTTTTTGCACTTGATAGAAAAGCTGCAGGTGAAGCGGTGAAAGCAAAAGGATTATTCTTAAATAAAGTGAGGTACTGATATGAATATAGATTTTACAGGTAAAACGGCAATCGTAACAGGCGGCTCGCGAGGCATCGGCGCAGCTTGCGTTGAGCTTTTGGACAAAGCCGGCGCTAATGTTGCTTTTACTTACATCTCGAACAAAAAAGCTGCGGACTCACTTTCCGGCAGGTTGAAAAACGACCACTATTATGAGAAAGTCGATATGAGAGAAGAGTCCGAAATAAAAAATTTTGTGAAATCTACTTTTGAAAAATTCCGAAGAATTGACATCTTAATTAATAATGCAGGCATCTGGACGTTCGGTAAGTCCGATGATATGTCGCTGAAAACTTGGGAAGATTTAATTAAAGTTAATTTAACCGGTTCGTTTCTTTTCTCTAAATACGTAATCCCTTTGATGAAACAAGAGAACTACGGAAGAATTATTAATGTTACTTCAACTGCGGCAATAAGAGGGGAGGCGTTTCATTCACACTATGCCGCATCCAAAGGAGGGTTAAACTCATTTACAAAATCGTTAGCCGTTGAGTTAGCTCCTTTCGGGATAACGGTAAACTCGGTTGCGCCCGGCTGGGTTGATACGGATATGAATAACGAAGTTTTTAAGGATAAAGAATTTGTCGATAAAATTTTGCAAGACATTCCGACAAACAGAATTGCTACTTCGGAGGATATTGCTTACCCGATTCTCTTCCTCGCTTCGGACGTTGCGCGTCACATAAACGGAGAAATTCTGAATGTAAACGGCGGAGCCGTTCTCTGTGGATAATTTCCGTAAATACTTATTGCTCATGCTTATGTTGATTTCCGCTCCGGCGTACGGACAGTTGATTAACGTAAAACTCGGGGATGCACGCGGGCTTTTTCTATCGATGGGTGTTGGTCCGAGAATCGCTGTCGGTGATTTATCAACAAATCATTCTATGGCTTCCGGCGTTGAAACAATTGTTTCATACTCCGACAACAGACGGCTTCCTGTTTTTGTTTATGCGAAATTGCAGTTTACGAATTTTCCTTCTGAATTTGCGGGAATTTTATCTTCCCCTTCGTTTGAGGTTTCTTCAAAAGTCCTTTCGATTCAGCCCGGTATAAGATATTTTTTCCCTCCGATTAGCAAAGAAGTTATTTTACTGATGCCGTTTGTTGAAGGCGGAATAAATTTGGGGATTATGTTTACGAAATACCAGTTCAACAGCGCTTTCAAATCTCAATATTACGACCAGTCGGTTCACTTCGGGGCGCATGCCGGATTCGGAGTTTCGATTTTTCTAATGGATGCATTAATCAGTTACAATTATTACTACCGCTACCAATTTCTTGGTTTTACGCTTAGAGTTAGAATTCCGATTTTTATTAAAATTTAGAGGTGATTATGAATTTTCAAAATCTTATCGTTGAAAGAAAAGGGAAAATATTAATTGTTAAAATTAACAGACCTTCAAAGTATAACGCATTAAACGACGCTACAATAACAGAACTGGGAAGTTTGTTTGATGACATAAATAAAGATGACACGGTAAGCGCCGTTGTGCTAACCGGAGAAGGAGATAAGGCTTTTGTTGCCGGAGCCGACATTTCGGAGCTGAACAAAGCGGATGTTATCTCGGGAAGAAAATTTTCCGAAAAAGGGCAGGAAGTTTTTGATAAAATCGAGAACTTGGACAAACCCGTTATTGCCGCAGTTAACGGTTATGCTCTCGGAGGAGGTTGTGAACTGGCAATGGCTTGTCATATTCGTCTCGCTTCCGAGAATGCAATATTCGGGCAGCCGGAAGTTAATCTCGGAATTATTCCCGGTTACGGCGGAACGCAAAGATTGGCGCGATTGATTAATCCCGGAAGAGCAGCGGAATATATTTTAACAGGTGAAAGCATAAAAGCGGACGAAGCCGAAAGAATAGGGCTGGTTAATCATGTTTACCCGCAAAGTGAACTTTTGGAGAAAGCTGAAGAAATGGCAAAGAAAATTGCAAGTAAAGCAAAGGTTGCTGTCGGACTTGCATTAAAAGCTATTGTTGCAACAAAAGAAACTCCGCAGAAAGAAGGTGAACGTTTGGAAGCCGGCTATTTTTCCCTTTGCTGCGGAACGGACGATTTTAGAGAAGGGACTTCTGCATTCCTCGAAAAAAGAAAAGCGGAATTTAAAGGCAAATAACTCGGTGAGCCATTATCTGAATATAGTTCAATTATTATGAACAGAGTAAAGTTTAAGATTATATATTCTCTTTTTGTTTTAGCCGCTCTGCTTCTTCTTGCCAATACGTTAATTACAAGGAAGCCGCAGCGGCGTTTACCTCTTAAACATACCGAAGAGATTAATGATTTTTCCTATGACCAAAAATTTTTGAAAGTTTTATCGGATTGGGGCTTGGATAATAATTGGATTAAGAAAGTAAAAGTGAATTCCACAAAATCTGCTTCGGGATTTATTTATCAGATTGAACTCCCGCGCGATATTACTCCTGATTTTATACTTGTTGACTTACGAAAGATTTTCGATAAAAAGGATGAAAAAGTTGTTGCGGAAGATTTGGTGAAGAGAAGGAAAACTTTAGTTAAAATTTTCTCTTCGAATAATTTGATGATAGAAGCGTTTATTAGAAGAAACAACCTGCGTAAGAGAGAATTAAAGCTCGTTACTTTTTGTGTTGACGAAAGGGATTTTAACGCGGAGAAAGTGAAGGCGGATATTGAATTGGTTACTCCGTTAACCTTTTTATTCAGACCGGAAAAGAAAGTCCTTAAATATGTAGATGAAATCAGGGAACATAAACATTCATTCGCAATTTTATTAGATGACCGCATCTCTGACGGTGATTTCGATTTATTCTCTTCCGAAGATAAGTTTGTATTGAAAATGGCTGTCGAAAAGTTGGTTAATACTTTCGGAAAGAATATCCCTTACGTTTATGATAATAACTCGATGTTTTATAAATCGGTTTCTTTTAATTATCTCAGGGATAAATTCAAGGAACTTTATGGAATTAGTTTATTTTCGCTTGGTAGAATCACCGACTTAACTTCCAAAAACCCTGAAGATATTTCCTCGATAGTTAAAATTTATCTTGCCGGAAGCGGACCTAATATTTTTCTGATAGAAGATAATCAACTGGAATCTTTGAGACCTTTGTTCAGCGCACTTTGGAAAAAAGGAATTAGGTTCGGCTTATTAGGAAAATAAAAATTTGGTCTTAGTCTGAAGTCCTAATTTTTAGGGGTATGGAATAACGCCTACATTTCAGATTCATTCAAACGCAGTTAACTCAACATTCACTTAGTTAATCTTGGGGAGTGTTGTCATCTAATTAATGTAAAAATGTAAGAGAATCGTTATATTTATAAGTTATGTTAGAATTGTTTAAAATAAAGGAATTACTTACTTTCAGTCTGTTTCTGCATGCGGAAAAAATGAAAATCAAATTCAAAATAGAAAATTATTTTACTCTTTTTCTCTTCCTAAGCGTTTTGCCGAGTGTTGGTTTTTCACAGAGTGAAGTGAAAATAATAAAGTTCCTTGCCGGTCAAA
>CAYLYR010000078.1:0-9502 GCA_964387835.1 uncultured Melioribacter sp. | reverse complement strand
GCCGACCGGCTGATTACAAATCAGCTGCTCTACCAACTGAGCTACGCCAGCATTTCAAAATGTAAATAACTTGTAAACATCAACAATTTGAAGTGCTAAAATTACAATAATAAAAAAAACTATGCAAGAAATTTTAATTCCAAAAGGAAAATTTTTAAAACTTTTCCTTTTAAATTGAAAGCCTTGAAAAATATAAGTAAATTAGAAAGTTAGTATTGACTAAATATTATTACAACGGAGAAATTAATGAAAATTATTATCGCGGGCGCAGGGGAAGTCGGATTACATCTTGCAAAAGAACTTTCCCTTGACAATCATGATATTACAATGCTGGATATTGACCCCGCAAAAATTGATGAAATTGATTCCACTACAGATGTGCTTTCCATGCAGTCGTCGGCAACTTCGATTAGAGCTTTGAAAGAGGCGCACATTGAAGAAACCGATTTGATGCTTGCCGTTACCTCAAGCGAATCTATAAATGTAACAGCTTCAATTCTTGCGAAAAAACTCGGAGCGAAAAAGACGATTGCACGAGTAAGCCATGCCGAATATATCTCGGATGAAAATTTACCCTTCCTTCACAATTTGGGAATTGATTACTTAATTTACCCTGAGGAAATAGTCGCGAACGAAATTACAGGTTTAATTCGCCGAGCCGCAGCAAGCGATATTGTCGAATTTGAAAAAGGTAAACTTACGCTTCTCGGAATCAGAATTGACAAGAACGCTCCGATTAATCGTAAAACAATGATTGAAATCGGCACGGAATATGCCTCGCACGAATTCCGCATTGTAGCAATTAAACGATTGATGAGAACGCTTATTCCCGTTGGAAATGACAGTGTGATTGAAGGAGACCAGATTTTTGTTTTAACTACTTCCAAAGGGATTCCCGAAATACTTAAAATAACGGGAAAAGAAAACACTAAGCTGGAAAATATTATGATTCTCGGCGGGGGAAGAATCGGGAGAAAAGTGGCAAAAAATCTTGAGAATGAAATAAACGTTAAGTTGATTGAGTCGAACTCCGATAAAACAATTGAGCTTGCCGACTATCTTAAAAACACTCTTGTAATTCAAGGCGATGGGCGGAACATCGATTTATTAGCGCAAGAAGGAATTGTAGATATGGACGGCTTTATCGCTGTTACCGAGGATGCAGAAACAAATATCATCACTTCTTTGATGGCAAAACATCTCGGCGCAAAGAAGACTATTGCTCAAGTAGATAACGTGGACTACATTCCCCTTACACATACAATCGGCTTAGATTCATTAATCAATAAAAAATTGATTGCCGCAAATACAATTTCAAGATTTGTTCGAAAAGCAAACTTGGTTTCGACAATAAATATTTTCGGGATTGATGCCGAAGTATTTGAATATAACGTGAAAGAAAAAGCATATATAACAAAAGATGAGATTAAAAACTTAAAAATTCCGAGAAACGCTATTATCGGAGGCGCTGTAAGAGGTGAGGAAGGTTTTATAACAGTTGGTTCCTCTCGATTGCAGGCAGGCGATAAGGTTATAGTTTTTGCACTTCCGGACGCAATTCCGAAATTAGAAAAACTATTCAAATAGAATGTTTAATATTAAAGCTGTACTAAAAGTAATATCTTTTTTGCTTATTTTAGACGGGTTCGGTATGCTTCTCGGCATACCGTTTTCATTATATTATTCCGATAACGATTTTAATGCGCTCTTTTACACAGGGGCTTCAATTGTGTTTTTAGGAATTATCCTTTTTTTACTAACCCATGAAGATAAATTTGAAGTTAAAAAGAGGGAGAGCTTTATTATTGTCGGGATCGGTTGGATTGTGATGTCTTTGTTCGGAGCGCTCCCTTTTGTTATTCACGGTTCAATTCCTTCATACACAGACGCTTTTTTTGAAACAATGTCCGGCTTTACTACAACGGGAGCTTCAATTCTGAACGATATCGAATCGATGCCTCACGGACTTTTGTTCTGGAGAAGTTTAACTCAGTGGTTCGGAGGAATGGGTATTATCGTTCTTTCTTTAGCAATACTGCCGATACTCGGAATAGGAGGGATGCAGTTTTTTGTGGCGGAAGTGCCCGGACCGACTAAAGACAAAATTCACCCGAGAGTCAGAGAAACAGCTAAAAGACTTTGGGGAATTTATGCGGCGCTTACTCTCGCCGAAACAATTCTGCTGATGTTCGGCGGAATGACTTTTTTCGATGCAATAAATCATTCCTTTACAACAATGGCAACCGGAGGTTACTCAACAAAGCAAGCGAGCATAGCATATTTTAATTCCCCTTTTATCCAATATGTAATAATTATTTTTATGTTTCTTGCCGGAATGAATTTTACGCTCCATTACTTTTGGATTCATGGAAAATTCGGACGACTAATAAAAGATGACGAACTTAAATTTTACTCTCTTGTTATTTTAGGTTCGGCTTTGATAATTGCGGTTGATTTATTTTCTCAGCATCACGGCGGATTGGAAAAATCATTTCGCGATTCACTTTTCCAAACAGTTTCTACCATTACAACTACAGGTTACGTTACTTCCGATTATGAATCATGGGGACCGTTTTACCAAATCCTATTTTTTATTCTTCTGTTTACCGGAGGCTGTGCCGGTTCTACCGGAGGGGGAATAAAAATGGTTCGACACAGAATTTTGATGAAGAACAGCGCTTTGGAACTGAAACGCCTTCTTCATCCGCGAGCCGTACTACTCGTAAGATTTAACGGACATGTTGTAAGCCATGAAATAATGTCCAACATAATTGCTTTCGCATTCTGGTATGTTGCCATCTTTTTAATTGGGACACTAATTATGTCGTTACTCGGATTGGATTTCGCAAGCTCAATAGGAGCAGTTGCAACTTCTCTCGGTAACGTCGGTCCAGGTATCGGAACTGTTGGACCAAGTTTCAACTTTTCTCATGTTTCGGATGCCGGCAAATGGGTTTTATCTTCTTTAATGTTAATTGGAAGACTTGAGCTTTTTACTATTTTGATTATCTTTTCAAGGAGTTTTTGGAAAAAATAGGTTTAAAATGAAAAAACTTACATTATTTATTTTTACTCTAATAATTTTTAATTCGTTATCTATTAATGCACAGGAAATATATTTTGCCCAAAGTTTTACGACAGACGGAAAAGCAATAAACGCCAGAAGTAATTGGATAATTCCTGCAAAAGGAAAATCAATCTTTATCCTTTTTGATGCGCGGGAACATCCGCCTATGAGCAAAATGCTTTATCTTTATATTGACAAAAAAAAGGGAGACAAATACGAGGCTTGGGATTCCAAATCCGTTATGATGCCGGACTACAGAAACTGGTTTGTTTATCGTGAAAAATTTAAGGAACCGGGCGAATACCAAATTTATGTTACCGACAAACATAATACGGAACTTGCACGAGGAAAATTGACGATAAGAGTAAAGGCATCTCCTTTTAAATTGGAAACACAGCAGAGCGCTCCCTATTACAAAAGAGTTAAGCTAACTTTCAGTGAATGGGTAATTAGCGGAATGCCCTTCAGACCTTTAAAAATAAAGCAGCTCTCCCGTCCTCCCGATTCTATTTGCGTTTACATCAAACATCCCGATTCACTTAATACAAACAGATTGTATGTTGATATTTTCAAACAAAACAGTTACAATAAAGATTGGGAACAGATTGATGAAAAAGAATTTGCAATTTTACCTTCTTGGGATTATGCTTTTTTTAAAGTAAAGTTTAACGACGAAGGTTATTATAAAATTTCAATCTACGATGAAAAAAGAGAATTCATTAAATCAGGATTTTTAAAAGTAGTTCAATAAGGAGTTAAGATGAAAGGAATTATATTAGCAGGGGGCGCCGGTTCAAGGCTTTATCCGATTACTCAAGTTTACAGCAAGCAGCTTGCAATGATTTATGATAAACCGTTAATCTATTTCCCCCTTTCGCTCCTCATGCTTGCGGGAATTAAAGATGTTCTGATAATTTCAAACAGGGAAACAATTCCGAATTATGAGAAATTATTCCGCAACGGAGAACATCTCGGCATGCACATTAAATATGAAATCCAGGAAGCGCCGAACGGTATTGCCGAAGCGTTTATACTCGGCGAACATTTCATAGGAAGTTCATCCGTGGCGCTTATTCTCGGGGATAATATTTTTTACGGCAAAATGGATTTCCTTTACAATGCGGTAAAAAGCCACAGTGAAGGAGGAACAGTCTTTGCCTATAAAGTAAATGATCCTGAACGATACGGCGTAGTTGAATACGACGAAAACGGTAATGCAATTTCAATCGAGGAAAAGCCTGAAAATCCAAAGTCGAACTATGCGGTGCCCGGTCTTTATATTTATGATAACGAAGTAGTCGAGATTTCTAAAAACCTGAAACCTTCGGCAAGAGGCGAGCTTGAAATTACCGATGTGAATTTAACTTACCTGAACAAAAATAAATTGAGAGTGCAGGAAATAGGCAGAGGCGTTGCTTGGTTAGATACCGGGACACCGCGCTCTTTATTACAAGCGTCGAACTTCTTCGGGATTATTGAAGAGAGGCAAGGTGTAAAAGTAGCTTGCATCGAAGAAATTGCGTACGCACGAGGTTTTATCAGTAAGGATAAATTTATTTCTTTAATAGAGAAAATGCCGAAATCGGATTATCGCAATTATCTCGAAAATTTAATTAAGGAGTAATATAATGGCGTTTTTGAATAGCGGTTCAAAAAAAGAAATTGAACGTCTGATAAAAGAGAATGACGAACTGAGAAACAAGCTGCATGATTTGCTGGCATCGCAGGAAAGTTTTGAAGGCTTACAGGAAAGGATTGCGTCTTCACGCTCGATTGTAGTGGAATTGGCGGCAGAAAAAGAATCACTGCAGAAAACAGTTTCGGAGTTAACACAGCAAAAAATGAATCTCGGAGCCGACGTTACAACGCTTTCCGTCGATAAAGAAGAGCTGCATGCGAGAAAATCGTATCTTGAAAAAGATATTGATTCCGCCGAAAAAAGAATCGAAGAACTCTTGAGGAATGAAGCCGATAAAAAGGAAAAACTTGCCTCGCTTACCGCGAATTTATTAAGAGCAAAAGAAGAAGGAGAAAGCGAAATAAACAAACTCCAAAAATCGATTTCCGAGTTGAAAAATCAAATTGCGGAGTTAGAAACAAAAAACGAGGAACTGAAAAAAACAAACGACGTTTCCGAGCAGGTTAAATTAGGATTACAAAATACTTTGTCGAAACTGTCATCCGAAATCTCGGAGAAAAATAAAGAATTTAACGCTGCTTTTGCAAAGCAGAAAGAAATAGAAACCGAGATTAAAAAACTTGAAGGGGTAATCCTCGATAAGGAAAAAATAATTGAAGAACAAAACGTTCAGATAGATTTAATTAACACGGAGCTGGCTTCTTTTGAATCGAAAAAAGATAGTCTGCGAAAAGATAAAGAGACTCTGGAAAGAATTATTTCCGATTTACAGAACAAAATTTCTCTTTTAAGAGAACAAGATGAAAATCTTGTGAAGTCAATTCAAGAAGGAAAGGATGAACTTCATAGAAGTAATGAAAAGAGAGCTGCCCTTGAAAAACAGAATATTGAGTTGGAATCTAAAATTATTGAAGAGATGGATAATCTGCTGAAAGAAAAATCCTCCGCCGCCAATGAAATTTTTAATCTTAATCAAAAGATTAATTCCCGAAAAACCGAGTTGGAAAAAATTGAGGAATTGCTTAATAATCTGAATCTCGAAATAAACCAAAAGAATGGTGAACTTAGCGTTCTGATGAAAGAATACGAGATTAAAAAAGCCGAGAGAATTAGTCTCGACAAAGAAATTGTAAAGATTCGGGAATTTAAAGCCGAACTAACAAAAGAGGTAAATGCTCTTCAAGCAAGAAACGAAAAACTAAAAAACGATGAAACTAAAATTAGAGAAAAGAAAAAAGAATTGGAAAATCTTTTCTCCTCTATGTTGAATGATCTGAATGTTCAAATAAATTCCGCTGAAAATTCCCGAAATGATATTGAAGAAGAGCTAATAAAAGAACGTGAGACCTTGAAATCTCTACGGAATCAGATTGCTCAAAAGGAGAATGATATTAAAGAACTTAGAAATGAAATAGCCTCCGTAGATATTCATCGCGAAGAATTATCCGCGAAAGTTATTCATCTTTCACAAACGGAATCGATACTTGCGCGAAAGATTAAGAAGCTGCAATCTGAAGAAACTGAAGAAATTAATAAACCCGAACAAGAGGTAGAGAACAAGAAAGTAAAAAATAAGGATGGAAATCCTAAAGAGAATAATGAAGAGAAAAATAAAAACAATCCATCAAAAAAATGAAAAAAGTAATTCTAATAATATTGTTCTTAATTTCTTCATCGGGAATAATTTTTTCATACACAATTAATCTCCGAATTGCTTCCGATAGTTCAAAACCGTACTATTTAAAGAATCCGGTTTACAAACAGAGGAGAAACCTCTTTAAGCTGAATAAATTGAAACGTCCCGACATAGTAATGTTAGGAGATTCCCACACACAAGGCGCCGATTGGAACGAACTTCTCGGAATGTACAGAGTAATAAACCGCGGCATTGCCGGAGATGTTACAAAAGGAATGTTAGCGAGAGTTGATGAAGTTATCGCTTTACATCCCAAGATTGTCGTAATTCAAGGAGGAATAAATGATATTTACAATTGGGTGCCTACCGAAATGATTTTCAAAAACCTTAAGGAAATAATTAAAAAGATTAAAAATTCGGGAGCAATCCCAATTGTAGTTTCCATTACTTTTGCCGGAAGAAAATGGGGAGAAGATTGGATAAAAATGCACAGACCCGATTTAAACGTTCCCAAATACAATAAGGAGCGAAATTCCGAAGTTAAAAAGCTTAACAATTTGCTTAAGTCGTTTTGCGAGCAAGAGAAAATTGATTTTATTGATATAAATAAATATGTTTCAGGAAGAGATTTTTTGAAAGATAAATACTCGAGAGATAATCTCCATTTAAACTCCAAAGGTTATGCAATTTGGAGTAGAGAATTGCAAGCGGCATTGAATAAATATAAATTTAAGTTAAGGAAGTAACTATGTCCGATGAAAAAAACTACATCACCAGACCAATCTACATAACTGTAACTACAATAATTCTTCTCATTTTCTCCTACTTGCTGCCTCCGCAGTTCCAAATTGCCGGAGTATCACTGAAGCGAGTTGAAATTTTCTCGGACTTACTTCAGCAGCCTGAAGAAGATTCCGATACAAACTTTAACGACGATTTTTTCAATAGTGATTCCGATTCTTCTTCCTTCAATTATATTCAAGAAAAGTCGGACGTGTTGAAAGCAGGTTTTCCTTTCGAGAGTTTGGTTAATCTTGTCAGCTCCGAATTATACGGCACAAGTTTAGGAAATGATGTTCCCCTTCAAGGAAATCTTAAACAGTTAAAAAAGTTTTTTGATGCGTTAAAAAATTCAAAGCGGACTAAAATTCGAGTGGCGCACTTCGGCGATTCGATTATCGAAGGAGATTTGGTTACTTCGCAAATTAGAGAGGAATTACAAAAACGATTCGGAGGAAAAGGCGTCGGCTTTATTCCGATTAAAACTCAGGACATTACTTTCCGCCAATCTATGAAATTATCCTTCTCCGATAATTGGAAAGATTATTCGATTTTTACTTCCAATCCTAACCGCCTTCCCGTTGATGTGGGAGGAGAAGTTTTTCTGCCGCAGGGCAATGCTTGGGTTCAATATCAAACATCTCACTTCATCCCGAGACAAAACTCTTTTTCACAGGCTTATTTATATCTGATACCGGATAAGACTTTCACATTAAAATATAAGGTTAATAACAAACCTTCTATCCTAAAAATTAATAAAAACTCCGATTTAGTTGTTGAGAATTTAAAAATCAAGAAAAGAACCAAATCGTTAAGACTTGAAGTTCCTGCCAACTCCGGAAAATATTTCGGAGTGAGTTTGGAAAACGGCAACGGAGTTTATGTCGATAATTACGCTCTTCGCGGTAATTCGGGTGTCGCCTTAAAAAACATTCCTGTAAGTGAATTGAAAAAATTTGCGAGATATTTGGATTACAACTTGATAGTTCTCCAGTTCGGCGTGAACGCTTTAAGCAGTCGGCAGAGAGATTACACTTGGTACAAAAACGAGATGATTCAAATCATTAAAAATTTGAAAACAGCTTTTCCTCATGCCGGAATTATATTAGTAGGAGTTCATGATAAAAGTAAAAAGAAAGGTTCGCGATTTATTTCCGACCCCGGGATTCCCAAGCTTTTAAGAACTCAAGCGGAAATCGTAAAAAAAACACATATAGCTTTTTGGAATTTGAATAAGGCAATGGGAGGAAGAAACTCGATGCCGAAATGGGTAAAAGCAAATCCTCCGATGGCTTTTATGGATTATACTCACTTCAACAATATCGGAGCTGAAAAAGTAGCGGAGTTATTCGTTAAAGCTTTACTCGACGCCAAGAACAAGGTTAAATAATGGAAAACATTCTCCATAATTTTTGGACTCTTTTGAAATACAATCCGGTAGAACCACTATTGTTTAACAGCGGTTTTTTCCTTTTCTTCTTTCTTTTTGTTACGGTTTTTGCTTACTTTTTTGTTAACCACAAAAGAGCAAAATTAATTTTTCTCACTCTGGCTTCTCTTTATTTTTATTATAAATCGAGCGGAGTTTATTTCCTGCTGATTATTTTAAGCTCCCTTATCGATTATATTGCCGGAAGAGAAATTCATAAAACCGAAAATAGTTTGAAGCGACGAGTTTTTCTGATTATCAGTTTGGTAATGAATCTCGGCATTTTGGGATATTTCAAATATACTAACTTTTTCCTCGACACGATAAACTCGCTTCATCTCGGACATTTTGATTTGCTTAATATTTTCCTTCCGGTCGGCGTTTCATTCTTTACTTTCCAATCGATGAGCTACACGATTGACATCTATCGGAGACAGCTTGAGCCGGAGGAGAAATTCCTCGATTTCCTCTTCTTTGTCTCCTTTTTCCCGCAGTTAGTAGCCGGTCCTATTGTCCGAGCCTCGCATTTCCTGAAACAAATCCATGAATATCCCGTAATTAATAAAAAGGAAATCGGGTACGCGCTATTTCTAATAATGGCGGGATTACTGAAGAAAACCGTAATTGCGGATTTTCTCAGCATTAACTTTGTAGATAGAGTTTTCGAATGGCCTACAAGATTTACCGGAGTGGAAAACCTGATGGCAATATACGGATATGTACTTCAAATTTACTGCGATTTTTCAGGCTATTCCGACATGGCAATCGGTCTCGCACTTTTACTCGGTTTCAGATTGCCTGTTAACTTTAACGCTCCTTACCGCTCGGTTACAATTACCGAGTTCTGGAGACGCTGGCATATCTCCCTTTCAAGCTGGTTGCGCGATTATCTTTACATTCCTCTCGGAGGAAATAGAAAAGGAAAAGGACGAACATATTTTAACTTGATGA
>CAYLYR010000077.1:0-9589 GCA_964387835.1 uncultured Melioribacter sp. | reverse complement strand
CTTCTCTTACTCTTTCTCCGATTGTTTTGCTTATTGCTTACTTAGTTATTTTTCCAGCGGCAATTTTCTACAGGCAGAAAAAATAATGTTCCTCGCAAAGGTAAAAGGGAATGTAGTTTCAACTCAAAAGAATAAATATCTGACAGGAGAAAAACTTCTCGTCGTACAGCCTGTTGATTTGAACGGTGATTTTATCAAAACAAAAGAATCGATTGCGCTTGATTCGGCTGATGCGGGAATAGGAGATACTGTTCTTGTTGTTAAGGAAGGCGCCGCGGTGCAGCAAATATTAGGGCATAAAAACGCTCCCGTTAACACAATGATTGTTGCGGTGGTGGACGATTACGAAGTAACTGAATAAACTTGAAAATTAAAACATCAGCAATATTAACCTCACTTCTGAGCATTGAGGGTATCGGTCCTCGTATGCTAATAAAACTTATCGATAATTTCGGCTCGCCGGAAAATATTTTTATCGCAAGCGTAAAAGACCTTACGGAAGTAAACGGAATGAGCTTACAATTAGCTCAAAAAATAATTAAAGCCAAAGTTAATTTCGAAGAGACAAAGAGCAATTTTGAAAGGGAATTGGAAAAATTATCGAAGCTCGGAGGAGAAATTCTCACACTGTTGGATGACGATTATCCCGAGAGATTGCGCAACATTTATTCCCCTCCTATTATTCTTTACTACATCGGAGACGTTACACTTCTTAAAACGGAATCGATTGCAATTGTAGGAACGCGGAAGGCATCTCGTTACGGAATAAAGCAAGCCGAAAAGTTTTCCGGGCAACTCGCTGAAAACGGCTTAACCATTGTAAGCGGATTAGCAAGGGGAATTGATACGGCGGCGCACAGAGCATGCTTGAGCGCAAAAGGAAAAACAATTGCAGTCGTCGGTTCAGGTTTGGATTGGATTTATCCTCCCGAAAACAAATCACTTTTTTATGAAATTGCTGAAAAAGGATTAATAGTTTCGGAGTATAAATTAGGGACAAAACCGGACGGCGTTAACTTTCCGCAGCGCAACAGAATTATTGCGGGATTGTCCCTCGGCGCTTTAGTTGTTGAAACAAAAACGAGTGGCGGAGCTTTAAATACTGCTTCGATTGCTCTTAATGAAGGTCGCGAAGTTTTTGCAATTCCGGGTAATCTGGAAGTTCCCACAAGCGAAGGGACTAACATTCTTATTCAAAAAGGGGAAGCAAAAATTACGTTAAACGTTTCCGATATTTTGGAGGAACTGAATCTTTCCTTTTTCCCAAAGAAAGAGAAAAAGGTTAAGCAAATCGATACTTCTCAACTAAATCTTTTCGAGCAGAAAATTTATGAGACGCTCACTTCAGAACCGCAGCACATCGATTTAATATCAACCGGGAGCGGCTTATCGGTTGTCGATTGCTCTATTCATTTGCTGAGTTTGGAATTCAAAGGATTTGCGGAACAGCTGCCCGGCAAGTACTTCGTTAAAGCGTAACGAAAAATTTTCCCCTTTCGGGAAATAATTCCTACAACCGCCGTTGTTATTTATTAACGGTAAATATTAATTATTGCCGCCAATCTTTCGGCGCAATTACAATTACAAATTCCCCTTTAATCTTCATCTCGTCAATGTTTTCAAGTAGTTGATTGGGATAGCCGCGAATTACTTCTTCAAATTTTTTTGTTAATTCTCGTGAAATTGCAATAAATCTTTCAGGCAAAAACTCCGTGAGTTCTTTCAAAAGTTTTTCGATTCTGTAGGGAGATTCATAAATAACAATTGTTCGTTTTTCTTCCGAGAGTTCTTTCAGCTTTTTAGTTCTTCCTTTTTTCTGAGGCAAAAATCCCTCGAAAAGAAAGCTCTCCGTTGGTATTCCGCTTATCGAAAGGGCTAAAATTGCGGCGTTGGCTCCGGGAATTCCGTGGACGGTAATCGATTCCTTGAGCGCTCTGTTCACTAATCTAACTCCCGGATCGGAAATAGTAGGCGTTCCTGCATCCGATATGAGAGCGGCGGATTTGCCGGAAAGAATCTCGGCAATTACCTTATCTATTTTCTTTCCTTCCGACTTTGCATTGAAGGAAATTAATTTGTTCTTAATATTGAAATGAGAAAGGAGATTGCCGCTTACTCTCGTATCCTCGCAGATAATAAAATCAACATCTTCAAGAATTTTTACGGCTCTAAAACTTATGTCTTCAAAATTTCCAATCGGAGTGGCAACAATATAAAGATTGCCGGCTTCAATATGTTTTTTCATTCTATTCCTTTATTCTTACTCCCAAAAATACAAAACGAAGGAATAATAATTTCGTAATAATTTTCTCTACAGATTCCTATTAATATCGAAAATTAAGCGCGGTCAATTTTTAGGAAGCTGTAATTCATCTCACATCTCGGAAAGCTCTTTCCTGACTTTCTTGGGAAGTGTTTCGACGACTAAAGAATAAGATTCGTCAATCCACTCCCTCAGCAGCGCATCGTCCTCAATCTCGTCTATTCTCACGGTGTTCCAATTCCGCTTATTCATGTGATAGCCGGGAAGAACTCCGTGATATTGTTCTCTCAACTCAACCCCTTTTTCCGGATCGCATTTAACGTTAATTCCGTGAGGTAAGTCGAGAGAAATAAGGCAAAACATTTTATTCATTACCTTCATCACCAAAGTTTGGTCGTCAAAAGGAAAACTTTCCTCAACCCCTTTTTTTGCAATGCAGTAATTTCTAATTTCTTCAATATCCATTTTCATCCGAATTCTTTTTGAAAATGGAAAATAAGGAAAAAATATTCTTTATAAAATTTTCGGGACAAATGTTACGAAGAAATAATCACCGGCAATAAGCCAAAAATAAAGCAGCAAACCGAGTACAAAAGGTTTAATTCCCGCTTGTTTGAATTTTGAAAAATTTGTTTCAACTCCCAATGCGGTCATTGCCATTGTCAGAACAAAAGTATCGAGCCTGTTAATAAAAGCCACAACCGATGCGGGGAGCAAATTCAAAGAGTTAAATCCGATTACAACAAGGAACCAAATTGCAAACCAAGGAATTGTGATTTTAGTTTTTTGTCCGGAATTTGCAGCCTTTCTTTTCCGTCCCAGAAAGTAGCTTAATATTATCAAATAAGGCGATAATAAAATAACCCGAATCATTTTTACAATAACAGCCGTACTCGCTACTTCGGGTCCCATTGCATTTCCCGCTCCGACAACATGCGCAACTTCGTGAACCGAAGAGCCGGTGTAAATTCCCATAAGTTTGGGAGATAAATGGAGTATGCCGGAACGATAAAGAACCGGATAAAGAAACATTGAAATAGTACCGAAAATTACGACTGTTGAAACGGCAACCGCAGCTTTATACGGTTTACTTTTCACAACAGGCTCGGCGCCGAGAACCGCCGCAGCTCCGCATATTGCGCTTCCCGTTGCCGTAAGCAAAGCAATTTCATCATCCAATTTTAATAGCTTCCCTAAAAATATACCAAGTAAAACAACCGAAGTAATGACCAGCAAGTCAATTACTATTGCATCTAAGCCAACATTTACAACATTCTGATAGGTTAACCTGAAGCCGTAAAAAATTATGCCTGTTCTCAATAAAGTTTTAGTACTGAAAACAACTCCCGGCACCCAAGCATCGGGTAATTTGTTCCGCAGACTGTTTGCATAGCCCATCCCGAGAAGTATTCCTATTACTAACGGACTTAAAGATAAATTTTTAATTACGGGAAAATCCGCAATATAAAATGCCGAGAGAGAGAATAACGCTATCAGCATTACTCCGCTCATTGTATTAGCTCTGTTCTTCTTACTAAATGCCATATTTTCTTCTCTTTTTTTTACTTATTGGTTTGCAACTTAAGGATTACGGAAAGGAAAAGGGAATAACAAATTCCGATAAGATATAATAAAAAACTATAACGGGGATTAGCAACACTCTTCAGCCGTTACCGCATCTACATGTTTTATTCTTTTAGTCTCTAATCCCGCAGAGGCGGCATGTCTGTAGAAAAATAGAATCGGCAATCAATAAGCACAGGAGCAGCGGCATAAAATCATTGCGGAGAAAATTGATCATTGAATTATTTTAAGAAAACAGATGAAGATTACTTCAACTCATTCAAAGCAAATTTCCTAAATAAGTTTACCATTTCGGATTGGTTGCCGATAAGTGTGATAAATTTAAAAATGCGCGTAATCTCAAAATCATTAATATCAATGATTTTCAGCTCGTTGCGCATCAGTTCGTGCTGAACGGCATTAACAGAGAGAAACGAGGCGGAATCGGAAAGTTTAAGATATTCTTTAATCGCTTCCGTACTTCCAAGCCTCATCTGAATATTTAATTCTTGGGAGCTAAAGTTTTCTTTCGAGAGTTCGGAATAAATAATATCCAGCGTTCCGGAGCCGCTTTCCCTTATAACAAGAGGAATATCTTTTAAGTCATTTAAAGTAATCTCAGGCTTGAGCAGTTTATTTTTTGCCGAAACCACAAGCACAATTTCATCACGTAAAAAATCCTCATATTTGATTTGGGGTAATTTTGAATTTCCTTCAATTATCCCGAGATGAATTTTGTTTTCCACAAGTAATTTTTCTATTTGTTCGCTGTTCCCGTTTTGTAAGGAAACCGTAACTTTGGGGAATCTTCTGTTAAAAGAAGATAAAATTTTCGGCAGAATATAATGAGAAACGGTAGTGCTGGCGCCTAATTTTATTTCTCCGTATTCCGACTTCTTAAAAACATTTATTTTTTCATCAAACTCTTTATACAAAGAATGAATTTTCAGTGTGTATTCGTACAAGAGTTTTCCGGCATTGGTAAGCCGAATTGAATTCCCGAGCCTTTCAAACAATGCTTCGCCTACTTCCTTTTCCAACTCTTTGATGTGGTTAGTAACAGAGGGTTGGCTTAAGAACAATTCTTTTGCCGCTTTTGTGAAACTTAGTTTTTCGGCAACTTTTTTGAAAACATATAATCTAAAATCGTAGTGCATATTATTTATTTATCAGTTTATCATACTCGGAATTAATAATATCCCAGGCTTCAAGCATATCTTTATCTTTTGTGTGAATTCCCGAAATTACAAGCCTAATTGCAAATTTGCCTTTGAGGATTGTGTGAGAAAGAAATACTTTGCCGGTGTCGTTTATTTGCTCCATCAGCTTAGCGTTAAAGTTGTTCAACTCATCGACGGTTTTAAGTCCGGAAGGATGCGCTCTAAAAGAAACAACACTAAAAGGAACAGGCGCTAATCGCTCGAAGTTATCCGATTTATCTATTAGTTCCTTAAACTTGTGGGCAATTCCAATATGATTTTCAATTATTGCGGATAAACCTTTTTTGCCGAAAAATTTTATTGTGAACCAAAGTTTCAGCGAACGAAAACGCCTGCCGAGCTGAAGTCCGTAATCCATATAGTTGGTAACGCTATCTTCTTGGGCGGTTTTAAGATATTCCGGCACCAACGAAAACGCCGCTTTCAGCGTTTCCGGCTCTTTTGTAAAAAGAACACTCAAGTCAACGGGGATGAACATCCACTTGTGCGGATTTACAACAATGGAATCGGCATCCTCCCAACCTGAAGTAACTCGTGCATTCCGGCTTTCGACAAGCGCTGCATTACCGCCGTATGCCGCATCGACATGAAGCCAAATTTTCTTCTCCGAACAGAATGCAGCAATTTCTTTAACCGGATCGATTGACGTTGAGGAAGTTGTCCCGACCGTTGCGACAACTGCAAGCGGCTCAACTCCGTTACGAACATCTTCGTCAATTGCTTTTTCCAATTCCGCCGGAATCATTTCAAACTTATCATTTACGGGAATCTTTTTAACACTATTCAAACCAAGTCCGAGAGTTATTGCGCTTTTTTCAATTGAGGAATGCGCTTCTTCGGAGACATAAACTCTCAACCGGGGAATCCTACCGTTACCCGCTAATCCTTCGTTACGAATAACTCCCGGAAACTTTCTTTCCCTTGCCGAAGCTAAAGCGTGCATTGAACTTACCGATGCGGTATCGTAAATAAAGGGAGTAAATCTCCTACTGACTCCAAGTATCTCTCGGTACCATTGCAAAGTCTTCTCTTCCAATTCCGTAGCTGCCGGAGAAGTCTTCCAGATCATTGCGTTCTGGTTAAACGCCGCGGAAAGAAACTCCGCCAAAATTCCCGGCGCCGTTGATGTTGAGTTAAAATAAGCCATGAATTTCGGGTGATTCCAATGGGTAAGAGCCGGAAGAATCAAATCATCGAGCTGCTTTAAAATATCCTCAAAAGACTCACCTTCTATCGGCGCATTATCCGGAACTCTCTCGAATAACCAGCCCGGACTAACTTTCGGCACAACAGGTAAGGAATTTATCTTTTCAAAATAATCGGCAATGTAATCGGAAAATTGATGTGCATGTTTTCTGAATTCATCCGGGCGCATATCATCGAGGCGTTTCATCTTCTAAAAATCCTTCTCAATTTCTTTAAGCCAATCCAATATTATTTGAGCAAGCTGCAAACGTGTATTGGCAAAAGAATGATTGTCCTTCAGTAATACGGGTTTCAAATTTGAACTGAACGGATATTCATTAAAAGCTTTAACAAAAGGATAATAATGGAATTCCGGTTCTGAAGTTTTATCATATTCTCCTGCAGCAAGTAGAATTTTTTTATCCTTATACTTTGGAATTAGTCCGAGCAGATTTACATCCGATTCATGAGCAAGCATTTCTGCAACAAGTTTTTTCCCTGAAGAGTTTTCAATAAATCTTGCGCTCCAATCCATTCTCTGTTCGGCAACAGAAAGAAACTCCGGATGCTCTCTTAAATAAGCCGCCAAAACGGCAAAGTTAAAGGGAGCTATTGCCGCAGCATGTTTAACCTCATTCACCATCGCTAAATTAATTAACGCCGAAAAGCCTCCGAAGCTATGTCCCACAAGGACAATCTTATCGCTATCAACTTGGTAACCGTTTCCCAATTTATTTTCATGTAAAGTTCGGATTACATTTTTTATATCGTTAATAGCATTCTCGAATGTAAATTCCCCTTCGCTTCCCCAAATTCCGCGGTAGTGAAACCCAACTACATTCCATCCGGCACGAAGAAACACATGTCCCAAATCGTAGGCAAACTCCGAGCCGGGGAATCCGTGAAGCAGCAAAATTGTTTTCCGAGGTTTGTTATCATTGTAAGCAAAAATAGTTCCTCGTAACTTTTTTCCTTCGCTTTCCAAAATAGTAGTGGTTACTACTGCTTCTCTTTCCGGGTTGTATTCCAAATCATTACAAATGGGATTAAAACTCATAATTCCTCACCAAGATTAATCAAAGATTTTTTTCATGTTTTTCAATTCTAAATATAAAAGGAATCGCTAACAAAATTGTAGTCCCTACAATTTTATATGTTAAGTTTAGTGTCAGCAAATCGCCCAAAACTCCTATTAAGAGAATTGCTCCTCCGCCGATAAAAAAATTAATCGTAATATAAACGCCGTTAATAAATGCAGGGCGTTCCGATTTTAAATTATTAACCACAGCCAATAAAATAGGCGTAGTACCGAAACTTACCAAGCCTAATAAAATCAGAAAGATTACCGCTAAAACTCCATCGGTTAAAATAAATCCCCAAAGGAAAACCGGAGCGAGCAACACAATAATCAGCAGAGTGTTTTTTCTGCCGAGCCGGTCGGAAATAGTACCGGAGAGAAATGAACCCGCCGCTCCCGAAAGCTGAAAAACCGAAAGGGCTATTCCTCCCGCCCAAACGGATTCCCCTTTCATCGTAATGAATGTAGGCAAAAAAGCAGTGAGAGCGCCTTTCATCAGAGCAATAAAAAAAGTTGCGGCTGCTATATTCCCGAAAAGGGGATAAACCTCTTTTAAGGTTTTGGTTATTTTATCGTTTTTTTCTTTTTTCTTAAATGTCTCGGAAATTCTAAAATTTCTCAATCTGAAAAATAAAATCACGGAAGCGAGAAGCCCTATAGGAATAAGCCGCCAAGTGCCTTCCAATCCCCAAAGTGAAACGGCGCCCAAAATAACAATTGGACCGACACTCCGTGCAACTTCACCTCCGAACATAAAAAAACTCATTCCCTTGCCGACCCTATCTCCCGCAACGCTTTTGATTATTACCGGCGCCGGAACATGAAACATTGAAGCGCCGATGCCCATCATCAAAAGTAAAATGACAAGAAAAGAGTAAGTCGGCGCAACGCCGAGTAAGCTCATGCTTATTGCAGTTACAGATGGAGCGGCAATTAATAAGTAGCGCATGGGAAGCTTATCGGCAGCTAAACCGACAAAGGGATTGAGTAAACTCGGGATTCTTTGAATCATTGAAAGTATCCCTGCCAGCCCGAGCGAGAAACCCAACTTGTCGATTAACAAAGGAAGTATGGGAGCTAAGAAGGAAGAAAAAACGTCGTGAATAAAATGAGCCGAAGAAATTGTAACAACGTCAATAGTTTTGAATTTTTTTGTTTCGTGATTTTTCAACTTCAACTAATAACCGCAATGTTATGAATAGATATTATGAGATTAAAATATAATAATTGAGAATGACTTAAAAATAAATATTACTTTTTACTATGTTCTATTATTTCGGAAATTTTTAAAATTGTGTTTCTAAGTTTTTTAACTTCGCTTTCCAACTTGTAAACTCGGTACGATTCAACCCGCTCGGTAGCTCCCAACAGCCAATTTATGTCACAGCCGACACGAAGAAATCTGATTAACATCTTAGTCCCCGGTTCACGACGCCCGCTGATATATTGCTGCAAATGCTGAGGAGACATTCCCAGCGCTTCGGCAAGTTTTGTGTAAGAGCCGAACCTTCGCTTTGCAAAAACTCTTATTCTCGCTCCAACTCCCATTGCAAAATTTGCTTCATCAAACAAATCAAAATTTTCGGCAGGGTCGTCATCAAACAACTCCAATTCATACTGATAAGAATCTACCAGCTCTTTTATTCGGTCGTAAAGTTCGTCATCAATAATATCGGAGTCTTCAAGAAGATACTTGAGAGTGGAAATTTTCATATCGAGTTCGTTGGCAAGCCAACTGTATTTTATCCCGTTAACATGAATCAGATATTTTATTTCTTCTAACTTACTCATTTAATTCCGTAAATTTACTCGCTAAAAATAACGAAAAAAGTTAAGATGAAAAAGTAAGTACTTCTACCCAATTGATTTTACTAATCGATAACTTCATCCAACTTGGGAAGTACTACAATTAAAAGGGTAGCAAGAGGTCCTATAAACAAAGAAGTAAGCCACCATAAAAATCCGCTTCTGTTTTTACCTTGTGCAAGACCTGCATTAATTAAAGACAATGTGCCCCATCCGGCAACCCATCCACCGCCTGTCATTATTTCCTCCAAAGATTTGTTGTGCTATAAATAAATATAATAAAAAGTCGTCTTCCGTAAAAAGGCTAAATAATATTTTGGTGCGCTGCGCACAGTGATAAGGGAGAAATCTTAAAAACAATAATAACACCGTCATAATAAAAACACTCTGTCATTGCGAGCGAACGTAGAGAGCGAAGCAATCTCCAATACAGAAAACCAATGCTGAATATATCGGAGATTGCTTCGTCATCCG
>CAYLYR010000076.1:2856-9593 GCA_964387835.1 uncultured Melioribacter sp. | reverse complement strand
CATTATGTTATAACCTATCATTACAAAATTCAATGCTGCCTCTGTAGCCCAAAAATTCCTTACGTTAAAACTATCAGCTCCAAAATCATACTTCAGTTCCTTTATTCTATTCTCGGCATTGGCTCTGTTTCTGTATAGATCATATATCACTTTTGCCGGCAAATCCATATTCGTTATAAATGCCGAATATCTGTAATTCTTATATATTTCTTCATTCTCAAATATTCGAAATTGTTTCCCGACTGCCTTCGGTCTTTTGTTTATCTCTTGCCTTACCATTATCATTCGCCTTGGCTTTTTCCACTCGAGCGATTGATATTCAACTTCCGCTATTTCTATCCCCTCGTCCAACTTTAACCAAGTTTCTTGATAGGCTAACTTTCTTTTTATCGGAGTATATAATTTTGCCGCTACTATATAGTTTATCGTCTTATCTTCAAGATACTTGAATATCTCCTTTCCATAAAATCCACTGTCCAGCCTTATCAAGCCTATCTTCTTTGATTTAAGTTTTTCTAGCGTGTCACATAAAAACCCCTTAAAATTATTGGACGTATAGCTATTACCGGGACGAAGCCAAAAGTTCGCTACCATTCTGATATCCGGTACAAAGGCTATTAACGGATGATGTGAGTTGCGACCCGGCTTCTTCGGATTATAACCCTTCTTTGCACCTTGCTGATTACCGTAGCGGGTCATTATCGTAGAGTCTATATCCAACGTATAGTTGTCGAACTTTAACTCGTTAAAGAACCATTCGTATAATTTACTAAAGACTTCTTGATTTATCCCTTGATTAAATTTATTGAAATATCTTTGAAAGGCTCTATGACCGGGCATCCGTTTCCACCCGAATATCTCTGATATTACTTTATCTTGTCGAGTAACTTCCAAATGTTCAAATCTATTTGCCCCACTCCATAGGCTTATCCAAAATGTCTTGATTAGTTGTAGTGGGGAATATCCGCGATTTGAACCCTGAGTTGGTAAGTTAATATTATTTAGTACATCGTCTATTGACATCTTTTCTAACATTTTGCCTATCAACACCATGCCACTCCATGGAGTTATTTCCTTGTCGGTGAAGTCTATTTTCAGATTTTTCATTTGTAAGTTTTTCTTACTTTGTTTTGAGTAATTATTCTTTCTTTTGACCATTGCTAATTTATTGTTTTTTAATAACTTATGCACTCCTTTTTCTAATGACCGTCATTAGAACTTTCTCCCTATTGAACTTTTTGGGTTAAAGTGATATATATCAAAAGAATTTGTTCAATAATTATTATATTGAATTAAACCAAAATTGAATCTGAAATGTCTAAACAAGAAAATCAAAGGGGATTATATGACAAATTATAAAATATCGGAAAATTTAGCCGTAAGTGAAAACGGTTTTCTGTTCATGCCGAATACCGGAGAATCTTATACTGTAAACGAGACGGGACGAGAAATTATCAGGATGCTGCGTGAAGAGAAAAGCGAAGAAGAAATAATCGAAGCGTTGGTTTCAATTTACGAAGTTGAGCGAGAAACCGCCGAACGTGATTTTGACGAATTTGCCGCGTTGTTAAGAAACATGAATTTGGCGGCGGCAGAATGAAAGTTGCAGTAACAGGATTAAACAACGTAGATAGCCCCGCTCCCGGAGTTCCGGTAATTCGCGGAATTCGTGACTCGGGGAAATTCAATGGAGAAATAATCGGCTTGCTTTACGATGCCCTTGAACCCGGCGCTTATATGAAAGAAGTTGCCGAGCGAAGTTATATCATTCCTTATCCTTCCGCCGGCGTGGAGGCTTTCTTTCAGCGAATTGAATACATAAACGCCGTTGATAATTTGGACGTAATCTTCCCAACTTTAGATGCGGAACTTTTTGCCTTCTCCAAACTAGCAGCAAAATTGGAAAATCTCAATATCGGGATGTTTATTCCTACGCGCGAGCAATTGGTTCTCCGCGGAAAGGATAAACTTTTCGAGTTCTGTCATTCGCAGAATATTAAAGCGCCTTTTAATGTCCTCTGTAACTCGGTAAACGACCTTTATTCCATTTCAATCCCATATCCCCTTGTAATCAAAGGCATTTTTTACGACGCCTACATCGCGAACAATTTTCAAGAAGCTTCGGCTTATTTTTCTAAGATTGCCGCAAAATGGGGCTTGCCGGTAATTGTTCAGGAATTTGTTGAAGGTGAAGAATACAACGTGGTCGCTCTCGGCGACGGCGAAGGAGGAACAGTCGGCGCAGTGGCAAGCAAAAAAATGTATATTACCGAAAAAGGTAAAGGCTGGGCAGGCGTTTCAATTTACGACAAAGAATTGCTTGATATTTCAAAACAAATTAATGAAGAACTTAAATGGCGCGGCGGAGCCGAATTTGAATTTGTAAAAAAGAAAGAAACCGGCGAGTACTTTTTATTGGAAATCAATCCCCGATTTCCCGCTTGGGTTTATCTTGCCGTCGGCGCCGGACAAAATTTACCTTACGCCGCTTTGCAATTGGCTTTGGGCGAAAAAGTAAAAACTTTCGATAAATATGAAGTCGGCAAAATATTTATCCGCTATTCGTGGGATTTAATTGTCGATATGAAAAAATTTGAAGAAATAACCGTTCAAGGAGTTATAAAACATGAGTGAAAAAAGAAAATATGAAAAACCGATTATCATTAAACAAAAATCGGGATTGATGAATAAATTCGGCTCGACGTCTTCTTTTTTGGCTAAAACCGAAATTGACGGAGCAAATATTAATGAACTAACCGAAAAATTCGGTTCTCCCCTTTTTGTGTTTTCGGAGAAACAAATCCGCGAAAATTATAGAAAATTAAAAAGAATTTTCAAAACACGCTATCCTAAAGTCCGCTTTGCATGGTCTTACAAAACCAATTATCTTTCGGCAATTTGCTCAATATATCATCAGGAAGGTTCTTGGGCGGAAGTTGTTTCGGAATTTGAATATGATAAAGCGCGCGATTTGGGCGTGAAAGGCGAGAACATAATTTTTAACGGTCCCGATAAAAGCGAACAAGCTTTGGAAAAAGCAATTCGCGAAAAAGCATTAATTCATATCGACCATTTCGACGAATTATATTCTATAATGGAAATTTGTGAAGAAAAAGATTTAACCGCTAACGTTGCGATTCGTGTAAATATGGATACGGGAATTTATCCGCCGTGGAATCGCTTCGGATTTAATTACGAAAACGGTGAAGCGTTACTTGCAATTAAACGGATAATCAACAACGAAAGACTTAACCTTATCGGCTTGCATACTCATATCGGGACTTACATAATGAGCGCCGAGCCATACAGAGTTGCGACATCCAAACTTGTGGAACTTGCAAAAGAAATTTACAACAGATACGATATTCGCCTTGAATACATTGACCTTGGCGGCGGCTTACCCTCTTATAATACGCTAAAAGGACAATATCTCGAAGCCGAGCAGCTTTTGCCGACTTACGAGGAATACGCAGATGCAATTACTTCCGCCTTATTCGATTTGAATTTGCCCGCCGACGAACTTCCTGTGCTTACTCTCGAAACGGGACGCGCTTTAATTGACGATGCAGGCTATTTAATCAGCAGCGTTATCGCAACCAAAAGATTACCCACGGGAAAACAATCTCTTGTAATGGATGCCGGCGTAAATTATCTTTTTACAAGTTACTGGTTTAATCACCGTGTCGTTCCCGTAAAAGAAGTTTCCGGCTATCCCGAAGAAACCGTTGTTTACGGACCTCTTTGCATGAACATCGATGTAATCCGCGAGAACATTATGCTGCCTGCAATGAAAAAAGGGGATAAACTTGTTGTGCTTTACGTAGGAGCTTACAGCGTAACGCAATGGATGCAGTTTATTACTTTGCGTCCGAATGTTGTTTTAGTTACCGAAGAAGGCAATGTGGAAATTATCCGAAGAGCGGAGAAAAATTCCGACATAACAGCGCCTGAAAATTTGCCCGAGAAATTGAAAGATTTTGATTTGGAAGAATAACGCGTATGAGTTTATTCCTCGATTCCGTTTTTTACAGTTACGCGCAAATCTTTTTTTCGAATCGTAAATGGTTCGGAATTGCGGCAATGGTGATTTCGTTTTTCGATCCGCAAGTGGGGGCAATGGGTTTGCTCGGCGTAATTTTATCAAATGCTTTTGCCCTTTATCTAAATTTCGATAAAGATAAAATTCGTAACGGGTTTTACGGATTTAACGGAATATTAATCGGCGGCGCAGTCGCTTACTTTTTTCAACTCACGCCTTTTGTAATCGGCATTGCCGTAATTTTTATTTTCCTTACGTTCTTTGTTTCCGCTTCACTCGAACACCTTATGGCAACGGTGTTTAATCTCCCCGGATTAAGTCTTCCCTTTATATTAACGCTTTACGTTTTTCTCATTGTCGTTACGGAATTTAACGGCGTTTTGTATCGTGATTTTCTTTCCTTTTCAAGCGCTTGGATTTCAGAAATTCCGAATTGGGCAAACTATCTTTTTTCGTCGCTTGCTCTTATTCTTCTGCAAAGCAAGGCAATTGCCGGTCTATTTGTTTTACTGATTATTCTCATCTTTTCTCGTGTAATGTTTTTAAATACTTTAATTGCATTCTCATTTAACTATCTGCTCATCTATTTTATTTTTCCGCAGGCAAGTTATTCTTTCTTAATCCTTACTTCTTTCAATGCAATATTAACTGCATTTGCCCTCGGCGGAAGTATGATTATTATCTCACGTAAAACGATTCCTTTGCTTTTACTCAATATTTTCTTCGTACTCGTTTTTGCACTATTCTTCGAGAAAATCTTGAGCGAAAGACTATTACCCGTACTTGTTTTGCCGTTTAATATCATAACTCTTTCAACAATTTACAGTCTGAAATTCCGTCATGAAAACACCGATTTAACATTGCTCTATTTCGAACCCGGTTCGCCCGAAGAAAATTATTATTACCATAAAACACGAGTCGAACGCTTTTCCAAATTCAAATTGGTTTTCCCCGAGCTTCCTTTTATGGGAGTTTGGAAAATAACGCAAGCATTCGATGGAAAGCACACTCACAAAAACGAATGGAAGTACGCTTGGGATTTTGAGATTACCAACGAAGAAGATTCGTTTTTCGAAACAACAGGAAAAGAACCAACCGATTATTATTGTTACAACACTCCGGTTATTGCGCCCTACGGCGGAAAGGTTGTTAGGGTAATTGACGGAATTAACGATAACAAAATCGGCGATGTTAATCTCGAACAAAATTGGGGAAATACAATTATTCTAAGTCACGGAGACGGACTTTACTCTTCGCTTTCGCATCTTAAGCGAAAATCGATTCTGGTTAAAGAAGGCGACGAAGTAAAAAAAGGACAAGTTCTCGCCCGTTGCGGCAACAGCGGTCGTTCGCCTCAACCTCATCTGCATTTTCAATTTCAATTAACAGATAAACTCGGCGACAGAACATACAAGTTTCCTTTTGCTCATTTTATTGCTATTGATGAAAACGGGAACGAAACATTACGCATTTTCGACTATCCGAGCGAGAACGAAAAAGTTAAAAATATCGATACACACAAAACAGTTAAAAACGCATTTACTTTCAAGCTGGGCGACGAACTCATTTTCGATTGCACTATTGATGAAAAACATTTCAGTGAAAAATGGGTTGTAAGCGTCGATATGCTGAACACGCTTTATATTCATAATGATAACGGGGACAGACTAAATATCTATCCGACCGATAAAATATTTTACGCAACAAATTATGTTGGAAAGAAACAAAGCGCGCTTTACGCCTTTTATCTTTCGGCTTCAAAAGTTTTACTCGGCTATTCCGAAAAATTGATTTGGGAAGATGTTTTTCCTGTAAATTCAATTCAAAATTCACCGGTTAGATTTGCTTCCGAATTTTTCCTTCCTTTTGCCGAAATGCTGCAAGCCAAAGGAGAATATCGTTGGAATAAAGATGAAGCCGATTCTTTTGAATTGTTATCTAAATTAAACGTAAACGGAAAAGGTCTATTTTCATTCTATTCCCAAGAAGGGTACGGAAAGATTTCATTAAACGAAAAAAACGGAATAGATGAAATTTCACTTACTATTGGAAAAAGAAAGTTTTTTATAAAAAGAGGAGAAAAGAAAAATGAAGAAAGAAATTAAATTTTTTGTACTGTTCCTACTGCTTTTTACTTTTGCAGTTAAAGCTCAGGACAATCCTAAGTTGAAAGATTTTTACGAATCAGTATCGGCTGAAAAAATAGGCGATTACGAAAAAGCTATTTCCGTAATGATGAAAGATTACGATAATTGGAAAAACGATTACGTTTACAATCTACGTCTCGGGTGGCTTAATTATCTAAAAGGCGATTTTCATGCTTCCCTATCATATTACAACAAAGCAATTAAATTAAGCAATCAAAGTATTGAAGCGTTACTGGGAATTACATATCCTTATTCTCGAATGAATAAAACGGATAACTTAAAAAAGGTTTACAACGAAATTCTTAAAAAATCTCCCGCTAACCGTACTGCGAATTTGAATTTGGCTCTACTCTTTTTTAATGAAGGCGATTATTTGAACTCGATAATTTACCTCAAAAAGTTGGTAAAAGAATACCCGAGCGATTATACTGTAAATCTTTACCTCGGCTGGGCAAATTATTACGAAGGCGGGAATAAAAAAGCGCACAAATATTTTGAGCGCGCTTTAATTGCCTTACCCAATGACCTTAGCGCTAAAAAAGGCTATGATG